>NZ_BAABDQ010000042.1:0-127812 GCF_039539705.1 Nonomuraea rosea
CCCGCCGCCGCGGCGGCCAGCGCCGCCCGCCCGGCCGCGTCGGCCGCCCTGGCCGCCGACATGGCCCGCGCCAGCTCGGGCCAGCGGGAGGAGGAGAGCCCGGCCGCGACGGCGGCGGCGATCCTGCGGGCGTCCACCGTGCGTCCCGGCCCGGCGGGAAGGGGCGCGCGCTCGATCAGGTCGTCGAACACCGCCACCGCGTCGTCGTCGCCCAGCGGGCAGCCCAGGCCGGTCCCGCACCAGTCGCGGAACGCGAGCAGCTGCCGCTCCGTGGCCCGCGCGTGGCTGATCAGCCGCCGTCCGAGACTGGTCTCGGTGTGGTCGGGCACGCCTTCCAGGTACATCCGCCCGGCCCGGCGCGGGAACAGCTCCAGGTACGCCTGCCCGTACACGGCCCCGTAGGCGTTGCCGAAGTACCGCAGCCGCGGCTCGCCCAGCGCGGCGCGCAGGGCGTCGAGGTCGTGGGCCACCTGCCAGGACGTGAGGCCCGCGTAGGCGGGCCCGGCGGCGATGCGGCAACTCCTGTCATAGGCGGCGTTGTCGCGGGCGTAGGCGCGCCACACAGCCGCTCCTGGGGCGAGCTGGAGCCGCACGGGGTCGGGCTGCGCGACCGAGCACCGCACCATGGCGGCGCTCTCCACGTCTCCGAGGCCGCGCGGCTCGACGAGCACCACGTCGAACCACCGGGTCAGCTCGCTGACCGTGTCGGGACGGGCGCGCACGCCCTGGACGGTCGAGCCGGACCCGGTGTTCACCACCAGCGCGCCGAGCCGCCGCAGCGGGTCCTGCGCCGGCATCCGCGCCACATCGATCTCGGTACGCGACCCGCGCGGGCGCGCCCAGTCGACGGGCACGGACAGCTTGGCGCACTGCAGCCGGTCACCGCAGTCCCACCACGACAGCCCGTCCCTCGCCGGGACCCCCGCCTCGTCCGGCCACGCGCCCGCGCGCCCGCCGGATCCCGGCACCGCCGCAGGATCCGGCAGCACGCCGCTCCCGCCGGATCCCCGCTCACCTGCCCCACGGTCCGGCAGCACGCCCGCGCTCGCGTCGCCTCCCCGCACCGCCGCACGGTCCGGCAGCATGCCCGCGCTCGCGTCGCCTCCCCGCACCGCCGCACGGTCCGGCAGCACGCCTGCGGCGCCACCGGAGCCCGGCGCATCCGCCGAGCTGGGGGCCGGATCGGCCAGGGAGATCGGACCGGCGGCCGGCTCGGCCGGGGACGCCAGCGCGCCGAGGCCCGGTGGCGGGGTGAGACAGGCGGCCGCGGCGACCACCAGCACGACCGTCATCCGGATCATCCGCTGAACCACGATGCCCACCACGCCCGCCCCCGTGACTCCATGTAACCGGCGCACGTCAGTCTGTCAGCCGCCATACCGTGCGGGCGACGGGGTTACGAGGACCCCCGGGTAAAATCTCCGCCCCGCTCAGCGAATCATCCGGAAAAAGGCGCGAATGCCCGCCACCAGCGAGCCCGGCGCCGCCAGCCCCACCAGGTGGCTGGGGCTGTGCTCGTTCCCCCAGTACACGATGTCGTTCTCGCGCTCGGCGATCCGCCGCATCAGGGCGGGCCCGCCGTGCGACACGCCGGTCGGCACCTTGCGCTGGGCGACGGGCAGCCCCGCCGCCCCCTCGTAGTACGTCCACGACGACGACCCGCCGGTCCCCGTCAGCCAGTACAGGCTGGCGTTGGTGAGCACCAGGTCACGGCCGATCGGCTCGCTCTCCGGTGAGGACCACCCGTCGAACTCCTTGAACCGCTCCACCAGGTAGGCGAGCTGCGCCACCGGCGAGTCCGCGAACCCGTGCGCGAGCGTCTGCGGCCTGGCCGCCAGATAGGGCCCGTACCCGCTGCCCTGGCCCATCCAGTCGGTCAGCCCGGCCAGCCCGGCCAGCTCCTCCTCGCTCGCCCCTTCGAGCTCGGCGGGATCCCCCGTCGGGATGCCGAGCCCGGCCGTGATGAGCGATCCGGCCACGTGCCCGGAGTCCAGCGCGGCCAGCCGCGGGGTGACGAGCGCGCCCGCGTCGTTGCCCTGCGCCCCGTAGCGCCGGTAGCCGAGGCGGCGCATCAGCTCGGCCCACGTGAGCGCCACCCGGTCGATGCTCCACGGCCGCTCGTCGGCGGGCTCGGGGAACGGTGAGAACGCGAACCCGGGCAGCGAGGGCGCCACCACGTGGAAGGCCGTGCCGGGGTCGAGCCCGTGCCCGCGCGGGTCGGCGAGCGGCCCGATGACGTCCAGGAACTCGGCGACGGTGCTGGGCCAGCTGTGCGTGAGGATCAGCGGCAGCGCGTCCGGCTCGGGCGAGCGCACGTGCAGGAAGTGGATCACCTGCCCGTCGATGACGGTGGTGTACTGCGGGAACGCGTTGAGCCTGGCCTCCTGGGCCCGCCAGTCGAACGCGGCGCCCCAGTAACCGGCCAGCTCGCGCAGGTAGCGCACGGGTACGCCCCTGTCCCACCCGCCCGGCAACTGCCCGGCCCACCTGGTACGCCGCAGCCGCTCCTTCAGATCGTCCAGGTCGGCCTGCGGAATATCGATGCGAAAAGGCGTGATCTCGTCCATGGCCAGAACCCTAGGAACGAATGCGGCAAGGTTCGTTCCGCATGAGCCGTGCCACCACGAACCCGTTCCCCGGACACGCGGAAGGCCCCGCACGAGGATCCGTGCGGGGCCTTCCGGTGAACGCTATGCCTCAGACCAGAGACGAGGACCTAGGGCCTCAGCTCTGACCGCCGGCGAGCTTCTCACGCAGAGCCGCGAGCGCCTCGTCAGAGGCGAGCGCACCACTGGCCGGAGCCGACGAGGAGGAAGAGCTGCTGCCCGCCTGGGGCTGCGTCTCACCGCTGTAGGACGAGGGAGCGGCCTCTCCGGCCTCCGCCTCGGCCTTGCGGGCCTCTTCGATCTGCTTCTTGTGGGCCTCGAAGCGAGTCTGGGCCTCGGCGTACTGCCGCTCCCACTCCTCGCGCTGCTTGTCGAAGCCGTCGAGCCACTCCCCGGTCTCCGAGTCGAAACCCTCCGGGTAGATGTAGTTGCCCTGGTCGTCGTAGGTCGCCGCCATGCCGTAGAGGGTCGGGTCGAACTCGACCTCGGTCCCGACGCCCTCGTTGGCCTGCTTCAGCGACAGGCTGATGCGGCGACGGTCGAGGTCGATGTCGATGATCTTCACGAAGATCTCGTCGCCGACCTGGACGACCTGCTCCGGAATCTCCACGTGGCGCTCGGCCAGCTCGGAGATGTGGACCAGGCCCTCGATGCCCTCCTCGACCCGGACGAACGCGCCGAACGGCACCAGCTTGGTGACGCGGCCCGGAACGACCTGGCCGATCTGGTGGGTGCGGGCGAACTGCTGCCACGGGTCTTCCTGAGTGGCCTTGAGCGACAGGGAGACGCGCTCGCGCTCCATGTCGACGTCGAGGACCTCGACCGTGACCTCCTGGCCGACCTCGACCACCTCGGACGGGTGATCGATGTGCTTCCAGGACAGCTCGGACACGTGCACCAGACCGTCGACGCCGCCGAGGTCCACGAACGCACCGAAGTTGACGATCGAGGAGACGACGCCCTTGCGGACCTGGCCCTTCTGGAGGGTGTTGAGGAACGTCTGGCGAACCTCCGACTGTGTCTGCTCGAGCCAGGCGCGGCGCGACAGAACCACGTTGTTGCGGTTCTTGTCGAGCTCTATGATCTTCGCCTCGAGCTCGCGGCCGACGTACGGCTGCAGGTCGCGGACACGGCGCATCTCGACCAAGGACGCCGGGAGGAAGCCACGGAGGCCGATGTCGAGGATGAGTCCACCCTTGACGACCTCGATGACGGTGCCGGTGACGATGCCGTCCTCGTCCTTGATCTTCTCGATCGTGCCCCAGGCGCGCTCGTACTGCGCGCGCTTCTTGGACAGGATCAGGCGGCCTTCTTTGTCCTCCTTCTGGAGAACCAGGGCCTCGACGTGCTCACCGACCTCCACGACGTCAGCAGGGTCGACATCGTGCTTGATCGAAAGCTCACGCGAGGGAATGACGCCCTCGGTCTTGTAGCCGATGTCGAGAAGAACCTCGTCTCGATCGACCTTGACGACGGTGCCCTCGACGATGTCGCCGTCGTTGAAGTATTTGATGGTCAGATCGATCGCTGCGAGGAATTCTTCCTCGGACCCGATGTCGTTGACCGCTACCTGCGGGGTGCTCGAGGTGGCCTCAGTGCTGGACGTCATGTGTGGAATTGCTCCGAACGCGGACAGATGTCGATGTGGCGATGCGCGGCAGGCCCTCTTCCGCATCAAGCCGAGCAATTACGACATCGACGTGACCGAGCGCGAGCCCGCTCCGTCTGAGGCGCGCGCGAACCCACAGCGCAGCGATCAGCATACGAGACCTTCGCCACGAGGTCAATCCGGGGCCGGATCAGTAGGCGATGACCTGGAGCCCTCGCTTGGCGACGATATTACCTCGCAGAGTCTCCGGGATGGAGATCCGGTCGGGGTCGCCGTCCGACACATAGCGCTCACCAGGGTGCTTATGCAGCCATTCGAGCCAGTATTGCGAGCACCACTTGCGGCACTCGCCCTTTTTGCCGTTGCTCTGGATCCGCTGGATCGCGCCACGATCGAATTTCTTCGCGTAGGGCGAAAGGGAAGGCTCGGCTCCGGCGAGGAACACGCCCGCGAAATCATACCTGGTGCCGTCCCATGCGCCCGCCCGGGCCGCCTTCTTGGTCCTGGGTAGGGAGCCGTACGGCAAAGCCATGGTCCTGGACGGCGGCACGCCGAGTTTCTTGAGCAGGCGTTCGACCCGGACGATCTGCTCGCTGACCTTCTTCCGCTTCAGCGCGCGCAGGTTGGGGTGGTTCCAGGTGTGGTTGGCCACCTCGTAGCCGTGATCGACCAGCCACCGGACGGCGGCCGCCTGGGACTCCCTGTCGCGCATCCCGAACGGCTCCCTGTTGATCCAGAACGTGGCGACCGGCCGAAAGGACGGGAACTTCCTGGCCACCTCCTGGATCACGCCCACGGCCGTGTCAGGTGCGGGGTTGCCGCCGGCGTCCAGGGCGAAGTGGCTCGGATGCCCGTCGTCGAACGTCAGCACGACCGGGAACTTCCCCGCCGGCACCCGGATGTCGCCGGTGGCGAACTCCCTGGCGGTGATCGGCACGTAGCCCTGCCCGGCCAGCTTCTCCAGCTCTTTCCTGAGCTGGCCGGGAGTCCTGTCGATCGAGGCGATCCGCTTGGCGAGGATCCGGTGGTACATCAGCACGGGCACGAGCCCGGCCTCGTTGGCGTGCACCTGCCGGGCGAACCCGGGTGTGGAGACCACCCCCGGCGGCTGGCCGACCGGGGTAGTCGTCGGCGGTGCGGCGCTGCCCTCGACCTTGGCCACGTCCTTCGGCTTGGCGTGCGGCACGTTGCCGGGTGGCATGAGGCTCAGCCCGATGACGGCGACCGTCACCACAGCCACGTTCGCGATGCCGATGATCCGCGTGAGAGACGCTGATAACCGCACAGAACTCCCGGCCGCTCGGTGAGACGAAGCGTCCAGGGTAGTGCAGAACCCCCCGGGCACCCGCCCTGAGGGTCAGTGGCCGGCGTCCTCCCACGTGCGCCCGACGCCCACCGAGACCTCCAGCGGGACCCGCAGATGGTAGGCGGCGTTCATCTGATCGCGCACGAGCGCCGTGAGCCTGTCCAGCTCCCCTGGCGCCACCTCGAACACGAGCTCGTCGTGCACCTGCAGCAGCATCCTGGAGCCCAGCTCCTCCGTCACCATGGCCTGGCGGACGTTGAGCATGGCGACCTTGATGATGTCGGCGGCCGAGCCCTGGATCGGGGCGTTGAGCGCCATCCGCTCGGCCATCTCGCGGCGCTGGCGGTTGTCGCTGGTGAGGTCGGGCAGGTAGCGGCGGCGGCCCATGATCGTCTCGGTGTAGCCGTCGGTGCGCGCCTGCTGGACGATCGCCTGCAGGAAGTCGCGCACGCCGCCGAACTCGGTGAAGTATTCCTCCTTCAGCGCCCGCGCCTCGGCCACCGGGATGTTGAGCTGCCCGGACAGCCCGAAGTCGGACAGGCCGTAGGCCAGCCCGTAGTTCATCGCCTTGATGCGGGCGCGCAGCTCGCCGTCGATCTGCTCGGGCGGCAGGTCGAACACCCGGGCCGCGGTGGCCTGGTGGAAGTCGTGGCCGGACGCGAACGCCTCGATCAGCGACTCGTCGCCCGACAGGTGGGCCATGATGCGCAGCTCGATCTGGCTGTAGTCGGCCGTCAGCAGCGTCTCGTAGCCCGCGCCGACCACGAAGCCCTGCCGGATGCGGCGGCCCTCGGCGGTGCGGATCGGGATGTTCTGGAGGTTGGGCTTCTCCGACGACAGGCGGCCGGTGGCGGCGATGATCTGGTTGAAGGTGGTGTGGATGCGGCCGTCGTCGGAGATCTCCTTGATCAGCCCTTCGACGGTGGTGCGCAGCTTCTGCTGGTCGCGGTGCCGCAGCATGATCGTCGGCAGCTCGTGCTCGGTCTGCGTGGTCAGCCAGGCGAGCTGGTCGGCGTCGGTGCTGAAGCCGGTCTTGATCTTCTTCGTCTTGGGCAGGCTGAGCCGGGTGAAGAGGATCTCCTGGAGCTGCTTGGGCGAGCCGAGGTTGAACTGCTCGCCGACCGACCGGTGCGCCTCCTCCACCGCGTGCTTGACCGCGGCGCCGAACTCGGCCTCCAGGCCCGCGAAGTATTCGCCGTCGACCGCGATGCCCGCGCGCTCCATCTCGGCCAGGACGGCCAGCAGCGGCAGCTCCACGTCGGCCAGCAGCTGGGTGCCGCCCCGCCCGGCCAGGAAGGTCTCCAGGGAGCCGGCCAGCTCGAGCACGGCGTGGGCGCGCAGCGCGAGGTCCTTGGCGGGGGCGTCCTCGTCGTCGCCGAACAGCGCGGCCTGCCCGCTCGACTCCTCCTCGGCCCGCAGGTCGCGGTTGAGGTAGCGCCTGGCCAGGTCTTCGAGCGCGAACGTGCGCTGGCCCGGCATGGCGAGGTAGGCGGCCAGGGCGGTGTCGCAGCTCAGGCCGCGCAGCTCCATGCCCTGCGCCCAGAGGGCCAGGATGGGGCCCTTGGCGTCGTGGACGGCCTTGGGCTTGGTGTCGTCGCCCAGCCAGGCCCGCAGGGCCGCCTCGTCGGCCTCGGTGAGCTTGACGGGGTCGATGTGGGCGGCGGTGCCGTCGGGCGAGGCGATGGCGATGCCCTCGACGCGCCCGGTGCCGCTGCCGTAGACGCCCTTGAAGGCGAGCCCGGCGCGGCCCTGGGGCAGCGCGGCCAGCCAGCCGGCGACCCGGTCGGGGCCGAGGATCACGGTCTCGACCTCGAAGCCCTGCTCGGGCTCCTGCTCGGCGGTGCCGAGCACCTTGAACACGCGCTCGCGCAGCTCCCCGCGGATCTGCAGGGTGTCGAACAGCTTGTTGATCTCCTCGCGCTCCCAGGCGCCCTGCGTGAGGTCGCCGAGCTCGACGTCGAGCGGGACGTCGCGGAGCAGCTCGGTCAGCCGCCGGTTGAGCAGCACCTGGGCGACGTGCTCGCGCAGCTTGTCGCCGACCTTGCCCTTGACCTCGTCGACCCGGTCGACGAGCGCGGTCAGCGAGCCGAACTCGCGCACCCACTTGGCCGCGGTCTTCTCGCCCACGCTGGGGATGCTCAGCAGGTTGTCGCTGGGGTCGCCGCGCAGCGCCGCGAAGTCGGGGTACTGCGCCGGGGTGAGGCCGTATTTCTCCTCGACCGCCTCGGGCGTGAACCTGGTCATGTCGCTGATGCCGCGCCGCGTCATCAGGACCGTGACGTGCTCGTTGACGAGCTGCAGCGCGTCGCGGTCGCCGGTGACGATCAGGACGCTCATCCCCTCGGCGGACGCGCGGGTGGCCAGGGTGGCGATCACGTC
Source organism: Nonomuraea rosea (assembly GCF_039539705.1). Lineage (NCBI taxonomy): Bacteria > Bacillati > Actinomycetota > Actinomycetes > Streptosporangiales > Streptosporangiaceae > Nonomuraea > Nonomuraea rosea. The sequence continues at coordinate 7,901 of NZ_BAABDQ010000042.1, forward strand.
GTCGGCCTCGAAGCCCGCCTTGGAGGTGTGCGGGATGCGCAGCGTGTCGAGCAGCTCGTAGATGAGCTGCATCTGACCGCGGAAGTCTTCGGGCGTCTCGCTCCTGTTGGCTTTGTACTCGGCGTATTCCTCGTGCCGGAAGGTCGGCTCCGACCTGTCGAACGCGACCGCCACGTGGGTCGGCTGCTCGTCGCGCAGGATGTTGGTCAGCATCGAGGTGAACCCGTAGACCGCCTCGGTGTGCTGACCGTCGGTGGTCATCAGGTTGGCGTCCTTGAGCGCGTAGAACGCGCGATAGGCCAGGGAATGCCCGTCAAGCAGCAAGAGACACGGGCGGCTGGGGGTCACTTCACTCTTCGGCACGTACGCAGCCTAGTCTGCGTCTCCGACAGAAAACCTGAGCTCGGAAGAGTGGAGACAACCCTTTGACGCAGTCCAACCCCTCAAACCTCGTCCCGGCGGGCCTGGAGGTGCTCAGCGGCATGCACGAGGGCACTCTCGCCGAGCGGATGGGCATCGAGTTCGTCGAGGCCGGGCCCGAGCGGGTCGTGGGCCGGATGCCGGTCGAGGGCAACACCCAGCCGTACGGGCTGCTGCACGGCGGGGCCTCGGCGGTGCTGGCGGAGACGCTCGGCTCGGTGGCCGCGGCCATCCACGCGGGGCCCGACCGCATCGCCGTGGGGATCGAGATCAACGCCACCCACCATCGCTCGGCGCGATCCGGGTATGTGACGGGGGTCGCGACCCGGTTGCACGGGGGCCGCACGCTGGCGACGTACGACATCGAGATCACCGACGAGCAGGGACGACGCGTGTGCACCTCGCGCCTCACCTGCATGCTGCGCGACCGCTGACCCGCCTGCCACTTCTCGCGACCCTTTGCGCACCGCCCCCGCGGGTCGCTACGGTTACCAGGACAAAGCCCGCGGGGAGGCTCAGTAGAAAACGTGTGCGGCCGGGGAAGCCCTGCATGGCCCCAAAGGCCGCCCCGCGGGCTTCTTCCCTTCCGCCGGACGATCGTTATCGATTCGTTCCCGCGAAGCGCCAGGCGTCTTCCCTCATTTAGCCCCTGACCTGGCTTGTTGTTTCCTCACATGAGTGACACGCACGTGTCACTAATTGGTGACGAACGATACTGAACCGGGCGTCGCCCGAATAAGCTCCCGCCACAGCATCCCAGTTGTGCCTGCGATGCCCGCGTGTCGAGATGGAGGGGCACAACCCCACCTTGACCTACTTGAGGGAGCACCATTGCGCAGAGCCGTGATCGCGTTCACGGCCTTCCTGGGTGGACTCGTCTTCCTGCTGGCCAGTCCCGCATACGCGGGCCCGGCCGATTGCCAGGGATTGAAGGGAACACTCAAACTCCAAGGCCAGCCAGTGAACGGCGCCAAAATCTCCGTGACCACCGAGGGCGGACAACCCGTCAAGGAGGTCACGAGCAACGCCCAGGGCACGTGGGACGTTCAGGTCGACAAACCGGGTAAATATCAGGTAACGCTCGATGTCGGCTCGCTTCCTCCGAACAGCGAGGTCCGTGGCGGCACCCATGTCCGCACGCCGACCGTGTACGAGGGAAACTGCTCCACGGTCCTGTTCGCGCTCCAGCCCAAGGCCGCGCCCGGCCAGGCTCAGCCGGAGGACGACGGCGGCAGCTCGTTCTGGACGAGGGCCGCACAGCTCACGTTCGAGGGCCTCAACCTGGGCCTGATCATCGCCCTGGCCGCGCTCGGTCTGTCGCTCATCTACGGCACGACCGGCCTGACCAACTTCGCCCACGGCGAGCTGGTCACGCTCGGCGCGCTCCTGGCCTACGGGTTCAACGTGGGCTTCGGGCTGCATCTCATACCGGCGGCGGTGATCGCCGTGATCGTGGCGGGCGGCCTGGGCTATTTCCAGGACCGCCTGTTCTGGGGCCAGCTCCGCAGGCGCGGCACGGGCACGATCGCCATGATGATCATCTCGATCGGCGTGGCGCTCTTCCTGCGCTACGTGTTCCTGATCTTCTTCGGCGGTGAGAACGAGTCCTTCGCCCAGTACACCGCGCAACCCGGCATCGAGTTCGGGCCGATCTCCGCCGCGCCGAAGAACTTCGTCGCCATGGGCATCGAGCTCGCGGTCCTGATCGTCGTCGGCCTCGCGCTGCTGCGCACCCGTACCGGCAAGGCGGCCCGCGCCGTGGCCGACAACCCCGCGCTCGCGGCCTCGTCCGGCATCAACGTCGACCGCGTCATCCGGATCATCTGGACGCTGGGCGGCGCCATCGCCGCGCTGGCGGGCATCATGCTCGGCGTCTCGCAGAACCTGAAATACACCATGGGCCAGGACATCCTGCTGCTCATCTTCGCCGGCGTGACGCTCGGCGGGCTGGGCACCGCGTTCGGCGCGCTGGTCGGCTCCCTCGTCGTGGGTCTGTTCATCCAGGTCTCGACCCTGTGGGTGCCACCGGAGCTCAAGTCCGTCGGTGCGCTTGCCGTGCTCATCATCGTGCTCCTCGTCCGGCCGCAGGGCATCCTGGGCCGCCGCGAGCGGGTCGGCTGATCGGGGGAGGATCAGAATGGACTGGATCACGATCATCAGCACCACCCTCAAGGCGTCAGTCAACGTCGAGACGGTGATCTACGGCCTCGCGGCCATCGGCATCAACATCCACTTCGGCTACACCGGCCTGCTCAACTTCGGGCAGGCCGCGTTCATGGCCATGGCGGGCTACGGCCTCGCCGTCACCGTCACCGTCGTGGGCCTGCCCTTCTGGGTCGGCATCGCGGCCGGCCTGGCCGGAGCGGTGCTCCTGGCGCTGCTGATGGGCATTCCGACGCTGCAGCTGCGCGCCGACTACCTGGCCATCGTCACGATCGCGGTGGCCGAGATCATCCGGCTCATCTTCCGCTCGGTGACGTTCAAGGACGTCTTCGGCGGCTCCGACGGGCGGCGCGGCTTCTCCGACGGCTTCTACGCGCTCAACCCCTTCCCCGAAGGGGAGTACGGCTTCAACCTCGGCCCCGTCCCGCTCTTCTACAACAACCGGGTGCTCTGGGTGCTGGTCGTCGGCTGGACGCTGATCGCCCTGTGCTGCGTCATCGTCTACCTGCTCATGAAGAGCCCGTGGGGCCGCGTGCTCAAGGCCATCCGCGAGGACGAGGACGCCGTGCGCAGCCTCGGCAAGAACGTCTTCTCGTACAAGATGCAGTCGCTCATCCTGGGCGGCGTCATCGGCGCCCTGGGCGGCTTCATGTACGGCCTGGCCTACGGCTCGGTGCAGCCGGACGTCTTCGGCACCGAGACCACCTTCTACCTCTACACGATGGTCATCCTCGGCGGCGCGGCCCGCGTGCTCGGCCCGGTGGTCGGCGCCGCGCTCTTCTGGGTGCTGCTGGTGCTGATCTACGGTGTCCTCAGCGAGGCGGTCGCCGCCGGGTATGTCACCTTCATGACCACGAACCAGGTGGGCGCGTTCCGTTACATCATCGTAGGTGTCGGCCTCATCGCCTTGCTCGTCTTCCGACCACAGGGCATCTTCGGTGATAAGAGGGAGATAGCAATCGATGCACGCTGAAACCGCTCTCACCGAGCACAAGGCCGCGGCCCTGGCGGCGTTCAAGGACCTGGCCCGCGACCCCGGCGTGCCCAAGCCCGACCCCATCCTGGTGGCGGACAACGTGGTGCGCCGCTTCGGCGGCCTGACCGCCGTCGAGGTGCAGCACGTCGAGGTCCAGCGGGGCTCCATCACCGCGCTGATCGGGCCCAACGGGGCGGGCAAGACCACGTTCTTCAACCAGCTCACCGGGTTCGACACCGCCGACTCGGGCTCGTGGACGTTCAACGGGCGCGCGATGAACGGCGTGCCCGCCCACCGGGTGGCACGCTCCGGCATGGTGCGCACCTTCCAGCTCACCAAGGCGCTCTCGCGCCTGACGGTGCTGGAGAACATGCGCCTGGGCGCCCAGAAGCAGCGGGGCGAGACCTTCTGGCGAGCCCTCGTGCCCAGCTTCTGGCGCGGCCAGGAGGACGAGATCACCGAGCGGGCCGAGGAGCTGCTGGCCCGGTTCAAGCTCGACACCAAGCGGGACGACTTCGCCGGATCGCTGTCCGGCGGCCAGCGCAAGCTGCTGGAGATGGCCCGCGCGCTCATGGTCCAGCCTGAGCTCGTCATGCTGGACGAGCCGATGGCCGGGGTGAACCCGGCGCTGACGCAGTCGCTGCTCGGCCACGTCAAGGACCTGCGCGACCAGGGCATGACGGTGCTGTTCGTGGAGCACGACATGGACATGGTCCGCGACATCAGCGACTGGGTGATCGTCATGGCCCAGGGCACGGTCATCGCCGAGGGACCCCCCTCGACGATCATGTCCGACGAGCGCGTGATCGACGCCTACCTGGGCGCCCACCACGACGCGCCGCTGTCCGAAGGCGAGCTGGAGGCCCAGCTGCACGAGGCCGAGGCCGCGCTCGAGGCCGAGATCGAGGAGGAGACGCAGAAGTGAACGCCGGCCCAGATTCGCAGCAGGCCGTCACCGACCGCAGCGCCCACCTGGCCGGCGCCGAGAGCGCCGTGCTGCGGTGCGACGAGCTGATCGCCGGTTACCTGCCGGGCGTCAACATCCTCAACGGCTCCGACCTCTACGTCGGCGAAGGCGAGCTCATCGGCATCATCGGCCCCAACGGCGCGGGGAAGTCGACGCTGCTCAAGGCCATGTTCGGGCTGGTCAACATCCGCAGCGGCACGGTGCTGCTCAAGGGTGAGAACATCACGAACATGAAGGCCCACTCGCTGGTCTCGCGCGGCGTCGGCTACGTCCCGCAGACCAACAACGTCTTCCCCAGCCTCACCATCGAGGAGAACCTCGAGATGGGCGCCTTCCAGGTGCCGGGGAAGTTCAAGGAGCGCTTCGAGTTCGTGGCCGAGCTGTTCCCCGCGCTCAAGGAGCGGCGCAAGCAGCGCGCCGGCTCCCTGTCCGGCGGTGAGCGGCAGATGGTGGCGATGGCCAGGGCTCTCATGACCGAGCCCTCGGTGCTGCTGCTGGACGAGCCGTCGGCCGGCCTGTCGCCGAAGCTGCAGGACCTGGTGTTCATCCAGGCCCAGCAGATCAACAAGGCGGGCGTGACGGTGATCATGGTGGAGCAGAACGCGCGGCGCTGCCTGCAGATCTGCCACCGCGGCTACGTCCTCGACCAGGGCCGCAACGCCTACACCGGCACCGGGCGGCAGCTCGCCAACGACCCCAAGGTCATCGAGCTGTACCTCGGCACGCTGGCCAAGGCGTAGCTCGATCCGAACGGAGAAGGGGCTCCCCCGGGGCCCCTTCTCCGTTCTTTAATGAGCGATGTGAAACGTCTGGCGACAATCGCGCTCATGCTTCCCGTCCTGCTCGTCGGCTGCCAGGACGACGCCTCCTCCGCCGAGAAATACAGCACCGGCGGCGACGCCACCGACAGCCCGTGCGCTCGCGTGGTCTCCTCCATCGGGTACGCCGGCCTCATGCTGAAGCCGAAGGGCCAGGAGGACCGGCAGTACTTCGAGGACGCCGTGATCGGCCGCCTGGCGGAGGTGCGCGGGATCACCCTGCAGTTCGGCGGCCGGCTGCCGCAGTCGCTCCAGGGGGCCGTGGAGACCGTCAAGACGACGACCGCGGGCCTGTCCAGGAACGACGTGCCGCGGGCGCGGCAGGTGACGCTGCTGAAGCAGTACCGGGTCGCCGCCGACGCGATCGTGGCGGGGTGCGAATGACAGAAGGGCCCGGCCGTGGTGGCCGGGCCCTTCTCGCTACGTGACTGCCGCTCCCACGGCCTGACGACTAGCCGGCGATGTTGCCGGTGCGGTACTCGAGCGCCTTGGTGGCGTACTTGTTGTCGCCGCCGTACTGGTAGATGCCGATGGTCGCGACGGCCGGGTCACCGGCGTCGTTGAACTCGACCGGGCCGCTGACGCCCTCGTAGTCGATGTCCTTGCCGGCCTTCAGCAGGTCGACGCACTCCTTGAAGCTCTTGCACTTCTCGCCGCCCTTGCTGACCTCGATCAGCTTGGCCGCGACGTCGACGCCCGCGTCGCTCTTGGCGGCCTCGGCGGCCAGCGCGATCAGGTTCGCCGCGTCGTAGGACTCAGGGGCGTAGCTGAAGTCCTTGAGGTCGGCGTTGACTCCGACCAGCTTCTTCTGGAAGTCCTCGGGAGCCGCCGCGCCGGGGATGGTGCCCTTGACGCCGTCCAGCGTGCCCTTGGGCATCTTCAGGTAGTTGGTGTTGGAGGTGTTGCCGTCCACCATGTACCACTTGTGCTTGGTGGCCGGCAGGCCCTGCTTGACCAGCTCGTTGACGACCTTGGCGGTCTCGTCGAAGCCGATCAGGACGATGCCCTTGGGGCTCTTCGTCTTGATCTTGGCGACCTCGGCGGAGAAGTCGGCGGCCTTCGGGTCGTAGTCGACGCGCTCGACCACTTCGGCGCCGCCGTCCGTGACGGTCTTCTGCACCTGGTCGGCCAGGCCGGTGCCGTAGGAGTCCTGCATGGCCAGGATGCCGACCGTGTCGTTGCCGTCGGCCACGATCAGGTCACCGAGCACACGGCCCTGCAGCTTGTCCGGCGGCGAGGTGCGGAAGTACAGGCCCTTGTCACTGATGGTGGTGAACTTGTCGGAGGTGTTGGCGGGCGAGAAGTGGATGACGCCCGCACCCGTGATCTTGTCGATCACCGACTCCGACACCGACGAGGAGGCCGCGCCGATGATGGCGTCCGCCTTCTGCGCCAGCAACTTGTCCACCGACTGCGAGGCGATGTTGGTCGTCGTGTCGCCCGAGTCCGTGTCGATCTTGGTGACCGGCTTGCCGAGCACTCCTCCGGCCTCGTTGATCTCCTTGAGAGCGAGGTCGACGCCCGCGAACTCGGGCGGGCCGAGGAAGGCGAGCGAGCCGGTCTGGGGCAGCAGCGTACCCAGGGTGAGGGTGCCGTCCCCCTTTGCCGCAGGGGCCGCCGAGGATTGCGCGGCACTTGGGGAGGTCTGGGTGGCGGTGTTGCTGCCGCCACCGCCGCAGGCTGTCAGGGCCAGGCTGGTGGCAGCCACGACAGCCAGCACCCGTCCTGCGGGAGCAATGCGGATCATGAAGTGTCTCCTTCATTCCAGGCCGGGATCCGTCAGCACCGCCGAGCGTTCCCGATCGAATGACGGAAACGTATAAAACCGCAGGATGCTTCGACAGATCCGCCGGGGAACTGTCGGCACTTGGATGCGGAGTCGTAATCAGTCCTCAACTTACGGGACCTGCGCAAGGACGCTTAATGTGCGACGGGTGAAGCGCAAAACGCTCCCCATCCTTCTCGTGCTCCTCCTCGCCGGCTGCGGCTCCTCCGGGCAATCCTCCTCTCCGCCCGCCGCATCGTCCAGTGGATCGCCTTCAGGACCGCCCGGAGGCGTGTCCGTCTCGCTGGCGCAGTGGCGTTCCGACGAGCCCGTGCACGCGCTCCAGGTCGCCGTCCGAAATACCAGCGACACACCGGTCTATTTCGCCGACCTGCAGTTGGTCACGCCCTCGTTCCAGACGCTGCCGGCGAAGAAGGCCGACGCCACCATCAAGAAGACCGAGCGCACGGACCTGCCGATCCCCTTCGGCGCCGCCAACTGCTCCCCTCAGGGCCTGCCGGAGCTGCGCCCCGCGACCGTCGTGGCCCACGTGAGCACCGGTTCAGGGCCGCTGCGTGAGGTGGTCTTCGACGTGCCACACCCTGATCCGCTGCTGACCAGGCTGCTGCGGGACGAATGCTCCGAGTTCCTGATCAAGCAGGCGGCGAGCATCGAGTTCGGCCCCGGGTGGAAGCAGTCGGGCAAGGCCATGCGGGGCGAGCTGGTCGTCACCCGGCGCGGCGCCGGCGCGGTGACGCTGAACGACATGAACGGCACCACCCACTTCATCGTCACCCCCGGGCACCGGCCCCTGGGCGTGCTCAAGGCCGCTGAGAAGGGGCTGAGAGCGCCGATCGCGCTCACTCCCGGCCGGTGTGACCCGCACGCGTTCGCGGAGGCCAAGAAGGCCTTCCAGTTCCCCGTGCGGGCCAGCATCGACGGGGGCGAGGAGCGGGTGGTGATCGTCGTGCCGCCCAAGCCGCTGCAGGACCGCCTCATCGCGTACGCGCTCAAGGCGTGCGGCCTGGGCGGCTGACGATCCGGAGTGAGCGCCGCCACGGCCGAGCCGCGGCCGGCGCTCCGGCTCAGCCCTCGATCTTGCCGGTACGATACTCCAGCGCCTTGCCGGGGTACTTGTTGTCGTCGCCGTACTCGTAGACGCCGATCGTGGCCACGGCCGGGTCACCGGCGTCGTTGAACTCGATCGGGCCGCTGACGCCGTCGTAGTCGATGTCCTTGCCGGCCTTCAGCAGGTCAGCGCACTCCTTGAAGCTCTTGCACTTCTCGCCGCCCTTGCTGACCTCGGGCAGCTTGGCCGCGATGGACTTGCCCGTGTCGTCCTTGGCGGCCTCGGCGGCCAGGGCGATCAGGTTCGCCGCGTCGTACGACTCGGCGGCGTAGGTGTAGTCCTTGAGGCCGGCGTTGATCGCCTGGAGCTTCTTCCTGAAGTCCTCGGGGGCCTCGGCGCCGGGGATGGTGCCCTTGACGCCCTTGAGCGTGCCCTTCGGCATCTTCAGGTAGTTGGTGTTCGACATGTTGCCGTCCACCATGTACCACTTGACCTTGTCGGTCGTCAGCCCCTGCTTGACCAGCTCGGCCACGACCTTGGCGCCCTCCTCGAAGCCGATCAGCACGATCGCCTTCGGGTTCTTCGCCTTGATCTTGGACACGTCGGCGGAGAACTCCGGCGCCTTCGGGTCGTAGTCCACGCGCTCGACGACGGTGGCCCCGGCGCCCTCGGCCGTCGTCTTGATCTGGTCCGCCAGGCCGGAGCCGTAGGAGTCCTGCATGGCGAGGATGCCGATGGTGTCGTTGCCGTCGGCGGCGATCAGGTCACCGAGCACGCGGCCCTGGAGCTTGTCCGGCGGCGCGGTGCGGAAGTACAGGCCGTTGTCGCTGATCGTGGAGAACTTGTCCGAGGTGTTGGCCGGCGAGAACTGCACCACGCCCGAGCCGGTGATCTTGTCGATGATCGACTCCGACACCGACGAGGAGGCCGCGCCGATGATCGCGTCCACCTTCTGGGCCAGCAGCTTGTCCACCGACTGCGAGGCGATGTTCGTGGTCGTGTCGCCGGAGTCCGTGTGGACCTTGTTGATCGGCTTGCCGAGCACGCCCCCGGCCTCGTTGATCTCCTTGACAGCCTGGTCGACACCGGCGAACTCGGGCGGTCCGAGGAACGCCAGCGAACCGGTCTGCGGCAGCACCGTGCCGAGCGTCAGCGTGCCGTCGCCCTTCGCAGGAGCCGAGGAGGCCGCCGCGGACGGCGCCCCCGACTCGGACTGCTGGGCGGAGGTGTCGCCACTGCCGCCGCCACAGGCCGTCAAGGCCAGGCTCGCCGCGGCCGCGACGGCCAGGACGCGTCCTGCTGGAGCAATGCGGATCATAAAGAGACTCCCCCTATCTCAACGAAGGAACGATCACCTTCGCTGGGTTTTCCGAGCTCAGCATGCCTGCAAGACCAGACGGTGAGGAGTTCTTACGCGGCTTTTATACAGATTCGTAATGTCCCAAACACCCATAGTAATGGGATGTTTCACCAGAGTTACGGTCACCCCAACAACAAACCGGCCCTGACTGATATTTCAGGATCAGGACCGGAATGTCTGTTGCGTGGGGGAATCTATGGGTCCAGCGATAGTCATGGGTTCGGTGAGCCGGAACGAGCCTCAGCCGGCGATGGCGCCTTTGCGATATTCGAGCGCCTTGCCCGCGTCGAACTTGTTGTCCGCGCCGTACTGGTAGACGCCGATCGTCGCGACCGAGGGGTCGCCCACGTCGTTGAAGTCGACCGGGCCGCTGACGCCGTCGTAGTCGATGTCCTTGCCGGCCTTCAGCAGGTCGGCGCACTCCTTGAAGCTCTCGCACTTGTCGCCGGTCTTGCTGACCTCGACCAGCTTGGCCGCGATGTCGGCGCCCGCGTCGCTCTTGGCGGCCTCGGCGGCCAGCGCGATCAGGTTCGCCGCGTCGTACGACTCGGCGGCGTAGGTGTACTCGGTGAGCTTGGCGTTGACGGCCAGCAGCCGCTTCTGGAACGCCTCGGGGGCCGCCGCGCCGGGCAGCGTGCCCTTGACGCCCTCCAGCGTGCCCTTGGGGGCCTTGACGAAGTTGGTGTTCGACATGTTGCCGTCCACCATGTACCACTTGTGCTTGTCGGCCGTCAGCCCCTGCTTGACCAGCTCGTTGACGACCTTCGCCGTCTCGTCGAAGCCGATCAGCACGATCGCCTTCGGGTTCTTCGCCTTGATCTTGGCCACGTCGGCGGAGAAGTCCGCCGCCTTCGGGTCGTAGTCCACCCGCTCCACGATCGTGGCCCCGGCCGCCTGCGCGGTCTCGGTCACCTGATCGGCCAGTCCGGAACCGTAAGAGTCCTGCATGGCCAGGATCCCGATGGTGTCACTGCCATCGGCGACCACCAGGTCACCCAGGACCCGCCCCTGAAGCTTGTCCGGCGGCGCGGTGCGGAAGTACAGCCCCTTGTCGTTGATCGTGGTGAAGCCGTCCGAGGTGTTCGCGGGCGAGAACTGCACCACACCCGCTCGCGTGATCTTGTCGATGATCGACTCCGACACCGAGGAGGAGGCCGCGCCGATGATCGCGTCCACCTTCTGGGTCAGCAGCTTGTCCACCGACTGCGAGGCGATGTTCGTGGTGGTGTCGCCGGAGTCCGTGTCGGACTTCGCGACCGGCTTGCCGAGCACGCCCCCGGCCTCGTTGATCTCCTTGAGCGCCAGGTCCACGCCGGCGAACTCGGGCGGCCCCAGATACGCCAGCGAACCCGTCTGCGGCAGCACCGTGCCGATGGTCAGCGTGCCGTCCCCCTTTGCGGCCGAGGAGGGCTGAACCGAGGCGGACCCGGCGGTGTCGGGTCTGGCGGTCGTGTTGCCGGACGAGCACGCCGCCAGCGCGAGGCAGGCCGCGACCGCGGACACGGCCGGCGCGCGGAAAATGCGGATCATCGAAAGCGTCTCCGTTCGAGATGAGCGGACCTTCCGTCCGCCCATCAGTTACGCGCCGGGACGCCTGCCGCGATAGGAGCCGAAGCCGGTTGGATGCCCAGTCGTGACCGCACCACAACCCATCGCGCCGAATCACCTGATAATGCGTTTTCTCACGTCCGCTCGCCGGGGTCGTCTATAACGATCTGGGCAACCTCGCGCATGCTCAGCCGGCGGTCCATCGACGCCTTCTGGATCCACCTGAACGCCTGCGGCTCGCTCCAGCCGTGCTGCGTCATCAGCTGACCCTTGGCCCGCTCCACCAGCTTCCTGGTCTCCAGCCGCTCCGACAGGCTCGACACCTCGGCGGCCAGCGCCACCATCTCCTCGTGCCTGCTCACCGCCATCTCGATGGCCGGCACCAGGTCCGCCTTCGTGAACGGCTTGACCAGGTAGGCCATCGCCCCCGCGTCCCTGGCCCGCTCCACCAGGTCACGCTGGGAGAAGGCGGTCAGGATGAGGCAGGGGGCGATGCGCTCGGACACGATGCGCTCGGCGGCGGAGATGCCGTCGAGCACGGGCATCTTCACGTCCAGGATGACCAGGTCCGGCCTCAGGTCGGCGGCCAGCTGGATCGCCTGCTCGCCGTCCCCGGCCTCGCCCACGACGACGTAGCCGTCCTCCTGGAGCATCTCCTTGAGGTCGAGGCGGATCAGGGCCTCGTCTTCCGCGATCACTACTCGCCGCTGCGTACTCACGAGCAGAAGAGTACAGACGTCCGGTAGATTAGATCCACGCCGGTGCGAGCCGACCATTGAGTTGGTCTACGCTTGGCCCTGCGATGAGGACGGATCCCGAGAAGTCCGATCCTGCCCCGGTATTCCAATTGGCAGAGAAGGCGGACTCAAAACCCGCACAGTGTGGGTTCGAATCCCACCCGGGGCACCTACCAACCGCCCGGGCCCAGCACGGACCGGGCGGTTGCGCTTTTCCCGCCCTTTGCTCGCCGATCACCAGCGCACGATCCCCTCGTCGTCGAAGAACCCGCCCGTCGGGCCGCCCGGGGCGAGAGTGGCGAGCTCGACGATGATCGCCGCGCCGTCCGCGGCGCTGCGCGTGATCGTGAACGGCAGATCCTTGGTGAAGTCGGTGGCGCAGGCGCCGGGAGCGGCGGCGTTGACCAGGATGCCGTCCTTGCGCAGCTCCTTGGCGTATTGGACGGTGAGCTGGTTGAGCGCGGTCTTCGACACCGGATACGTCGCGGAGGCCGGCAGCCCGGACATGTAGTGCGCGGGATCGGTGTGGTGCGCGAGCGAGCCGACGCCGCTGGAGACGTTCACGATGCGGGCCGCCGGCGAGCGTCTGAGCAGGGGCAGCAGGGCGTTGGTGACCATGAGGACGCCGATGACGTTCGTCTCCAGCACCTCCCGCACGGTGGCCGGGCCGGTGGCGCTGGGCGGGTCGCCCACCGGGCCGGCCACGCCCGCGTTGTTGACCAGCACGTCGAGGCGGCCCGGCGCGGCCTCGATCGCGGCGGCGGCGGCCGCGATCGTGGCCGGGTCGGTGACGTCGAGCACGATCGGGCGCACGTCGCCACCCGCCGCGCGCAGCCGGGCCGCCGCCTGCTCGCCCCTCGCGCGGTCGCGCGAGCCGAGCAGCACCGTCATGCCCCTGGCCGCGAGCGCCGCCGCGACCTCGAAGCCGATCCCCTTGTTCGCCCCGGTCACCAGAGCGGTCGTCTTCCCCGCGCTGTCCTTGATGGTCGCTGCTGGAGCGCTTTCCGTCGTGGCCTCTGCTGGAGTGCTTTCCGTCATGCCGGAAGCACACCATCGCTCGCAGGCGCGCGGCCAACACCGGCTGGGTCTCAGCCCATACCCTGACGGTATGGAGACGCGCGAGCTGGCCTACTTCGCCGCCGTCGCGGAGGAGCTGCACTTCGGGCGGGCGGCCGAACGGCTGGGGATGGCGCAGCCGCCGCTGTCCCGGGCCATCCAGAAGCTGGAGCGGCGGCTCGGGGTCACGCTCATCGACCGTTCCGGGCGCACGATCGCGCTGACGCCCGCGGGTGAGGTGCTGGCGGAGGAGGCGGCCAAGGTCCTCGACGCGCTAGCCGCGGCGACGGAGCGCACGCGGCGGGCGGGGCGGGCCGCGCCGCGGCTCGTCGTGGCGCTCAAGCCGGGCGGCGACGGCGGCCTGCTGCCCGCTTTGCTCGACGCCTACCGCGCCGATCCCGACGCCGTCGAGGTGGAGCTGGTCCTGTGCGCGGTGGCGGAGCGGGCGCGGATGCTCCGCGACGGGCGGGCCGACGTGGCGTTCCTGCATTCCCCGTACGAGGACCTGACGGGGTTCGACAGCGAGCCGCTCCGGGTGGAGGGCGGCGTGGCGATCATGCGGTCCGGGCACCCGCTGGCCGATCGGGCCTTCGTGCGCCAGGCAGACCTGGACGGCGATCCGACGCCCTGCTGGCCGGCCCGGCATCCCGAGATCACCGATCCGGCGACGCTGATGCAGCTCTCCGCGCTGGGGCGGTTGATCGTGGTGGCGCCGGAGTCGGTCAGGGAGCAGCTGCGGCGGGATCTGGCGTGCGTGCCCGTGCTCGACGCCCCGCCGACCACCGTGGTGCTGGCGTGGCCGGAGCGGACGCGGTCGCGGGCGCTGGCGGCGTTCGTCCGCACGGCGGCGGCGCTCGCCGAACGCCGTCCCTTTTACGCCGACGATCAGCCATAAAGCGGCAGGAGGAAGCTTTCGGGAACGCTCCCACCGGGAATGACCGTTTCACGATCGGTGCAGACGGGGGTGGGGCGGGATGCCGTTGAGCGTTTCGATTCGGGAGGCGTTTCTGGCGGAGGCGCGCATCGCGAGCCTGGCCGTCGAGTCGGGCGAGGGCCGGGCGCCCCTGAACGTGCCCGTCTGGTACGACTACACCCCCGGCGGTGAGATCCGCTTCCTGACCGACGGCGACTCGATCAAGGCCAAGCTGATCGCCAAGGCGGGCCGGTTCTCGATCCTGGTCCAGCGGACGAGCCCGACCTACCGGTACGTGTCCGTGGAGGGGCCCGTGGTGCGCTCGGGCCCGACGACCCTGGACGACCTCACCCGCATCTCGTCGCGCTATCTGCCGCCCGACGCCGTGTCGGGTTACGTGCAGGGCTCGGACCTGAACGTGCTGGTGACGTTCCGCATGCGGCCGGACCACTGGCTCTCGGCCGACCTGGGCGCCCTCGACTGACCCGGCCAGAGCGCCGCCAGGCGCCCGGCCACGGCACCCCCGGCTGACACCGCCGGAGATGCGGCCCGATCGCCCTCCGGCTGACACCGCCAGAGACAAGCCAGGCTCCTGGCCATGCGGCTTCGGCGGAGCCGCTCGCCCTCAGTCGTCCCTCGAAACGGTATTTTTGGCCCGTGACTGCTATCGATCCCACTTCCACCGGCGCGTTCGGCGTCGGCCTCGCGACCATCGCCGGCGACGGCACCGTACTCGACACCTGGTTCCCCTCTCCCGAGCTGGGCGACGCGCCCCTCACGGGCACCGAGCGGCTCTCCGCCGACGCGGCCGGGGAACTGGCCGGGCTGGCGGGCCCCGACGCGGCGCGGGGCGTGGAGGTGGTGGCGGTGCGCACCGGCATCTCCAAGCTCTCGGAGCCGCCCGCGGACGCCCACGACGTCTACCTGCGGCTGCACCTGCTGTCCTCCCGCCTCGTCAAGCCGCACGGCGCGAACCTGGACGGCATCTTCGGCCTGCTCGCCAACGTCGTGTGGACCAGCTTCGGCCCCTGCCCCGTGCCGGACTTCGAGCGCACGCGCCTGCGGCTGCGGGCCAGGGGCGCGGTGACGGTGTACGGGGTGGACAAGTTCCCGCGGATGGTGGACTACGTGCTGCCCGCGGGCGTGCGGATCGCCGACGCCGACCGGGTACGGCTCGGCGCCCACCTGGCCGGCGGCACCACGGTCATGCACGAGGGCTTCGTGAACTTCAACGCCGGCACCTTGGGCGCCTCGATGATCGAGGGCCGCGTGTCGGCCGGCGTGGTGGTCGGCGACGGCTCCGACGTGGGCGGCGGCGCCTCGATCATGGGCACGCTGTCAGGCGGCGGCAAGCAGGTCATCTCGATCGGCGAGCGCTGCCTGCTGGGCGCGAACGCGGGCATCGGCATCTCGCTGGGCGACGACTGCGTGGTGGAGGCCGGCCTGTACGTGACGGCGGGCACGAGGGTCGCCCTGCCGGACGGGACGGTGGTCAAGGCGGCCGAGCTGTCGGGCTCGAACGGCATCCTGCTGCGCCGCAACTCGCAGTCGGGCGCGGTGGAGGCCATCCCACGCCAGGGCGGCACCATCGAGCTCAACGCCGCCCTCCACGCCAACTGACCGGGCGGGCCACGCTTAGAAGGTGAGCGTCCCTTCCCCAGGCGGCGCTCACCGACCGGGCCACCGGCGAGTGTGACGCGGGTGGCTCACGGCTGCTCCCTGGTCGTGTCCCGGTCCGCCGGGGCCACGGTCAGGGCCCACAGGGCGGCTCGTAACGGCGACCGGCCGCTGACGGGTCAGCGGCCGTTTCCTGGAGGGCCCTCAGCCGGTTACGGCGGGTGGCTCAACCGTGCGAAGCCGTACAAGATGGGGTCCTTGATTGGAGGGCCCAGCCGACGACGGCGGGGCTCAAACCGACCAAAGATGAGGCCTTTAATCCTCAATGGGCGTGGGACACCGCCGAGCCGATGGTGTGGACGCGGAGGGCGTTGGTGGAGCCCGGGGTGCCGGGAGGCGAGCCCGCCACGATGACCACCTTGTCGCCCTTCTCCAGCCGCCCCGACGACAGCAGCGAAGCCTCCACCTGCCGCACCATGTCATCCGTGTGGTGCACGAACGGCACGTGGTAGGTCTCCACCCCCCACGTCAGCGACAGCTGCCCCCGCACGTGCGCCGCGGAGCTGAAGGCCAGCAGCGGGATCGGCGACCGGTAGCGGGCCAGCCGCCGCGCCGTCTCCCCCGACATCGTGAACGCCACCAGCGCCTTCGCCCCCACGATGGCGCCCACCTCGGCCGCCGCCCGCGCGATCGCGCCGCCGGTGGTCTCCGGCATGCGGTCCAGCGTGTGCGTGGCGTGCAGCCACGACTTCTCGGCGGCGCAGGCGATGCGGTCCATCGTCGAGACGGACTCGATCGGGTAGCTGCCCACCGAGGTCTCACCCGACAGCATGACGGCGTCGGCGCCGTCCATGACCGCGTAGGCCACGTCGGAGGCCTCGGCGCGGGTGGGGCGCGGGGCGTTCATCATCGAGTCGAGCATCTGCGTGGCGACGATGACCGGGCGGGCCTTCTCGCGGCAGAGCTCGATGATGCGCCGCTGCACGATCGGCACCTGCTCCAGCGGCAGCTCGACACCGAGGTCGCCGCGGGCCACCATGATGCCGTCGAAGGCCTCGACGATCTCGGGCAGGCGGTCGACGGCCTGCGGCTTCTCGATCTTGGCGAGCAGCGGCAGGCGAACGGCCTCCTGCTCCATGATGTTGCGCACCACGTCGGCGTCGGACGGGCGGCGGACGAAGGACAGGGCGATCATGTCGACGCCGGTGCGCAGCGCCCAGCGCAGGTCGGCCTCGTCCTTGTCGGTCAGCGCGGGCGCGCTGACGTTGACGCCGGGCAGGTTGAGGCCCTTGTTGTCGGAGATCATGCCGCCGATGACGACGCGGGTGACGATGCGCTCGCTGTCGACGCGGGTCGCCTCCAGGACGAGGCGGCCGTCGTCGACCAGGATCGTGTCACCGGGGCGGACGTCGTTGGGCAGCCCCTTGTAGGTGGTGGAGACCTGCTCGCGGTCGCCTGGCACGTCTTCTGTGGTGATGGTGAAGACGTCGCCGAAGGCCAGCCTGACGGGACCCTCTTCGAATGTGCCGACACGGATCTTGGGGCCCTGCAGGTCTGCGAGCACGCCTACACCGCGGCCGAGGTCGGCCGCCACCTCCCTGACCCGGTCATAAACCTCTCTGTGCAGGTCATGGTTGCCATGGCTGAGGTTGAACCGTGCCACGTCCATGCCGGCGGCGATCAGCTCGCGGAGGCGTTCTTTGGACGATGTGGCGGGGCCTAGGGTGCAGACGATTTTCGCGCGACGAGTCACGAGTCCTACCTTAATTGGTACAGACCACTTGGCAGTCAATGACGACGGAGAACGTACCCGGCGTAGGAGAACAGAACGAGAACGGCGACCCCCAGACGCGCCAAGTTCGTGTACTCCTCCGGGTAGATCACGCCCTCGATGTAGTGGTCGATGAATCCGCTGGCAGGGAGCCCTGCCAGCCCGGCGTTTCGGCGTCCCCAGTCTTCTGCGAGGGTCAACGGGCACTCGACGCCGGTGACGATCGAGATCACCCCCCAGACTACGACGGCGAGGTGCGCCCAGATCGTACGCCGCCACCGCCACGCCGCGAATCCGCCGACGGCCATGTAGCCGAGAAAGACGAAATGCACCACCATCGCGGCATCCGCGACCAGGCGATACATCATGGTTCGAAGGTAGCCGCCTTCCAGGCGTCCACGATGCCGCGACCGTAGAAACCGTTACGCGATTGCGCACCTTCGCACTGGTGCGTCTCCTTCTCACCATACGCGTTGTAGACGTATGCACGCGGCGACGGGCAGGTCCGCCGCGTCGCCGTCTCGAACAGCATCTTCTCCACGGTGGCGGGGTCGAGCACCAGCCCGCCGGGGCCCGGCTTGCCGAAGCGGCTGATGAGGATGGCGGCGACGCCGGTGGCGTGCGGCGCGGCCATGGACGTGCCGTCCAGGTACTGGTACCAGGAGCAGGCGCCGGCCTTGCAGTCCTTGACGACGTCCACGCCCTTGGGGTTGCCCTTGGCGTCGATCCGCCCCGCGGCGCGCAGCACGTGCTCGGGCGCGGCGGCCAGGATCGACCTGGTGGCCTTGGCGCCCTTACCGTCCAGCACGTCGCCGCCGGGGGCCGACAGGTCGGTCTGCTCGACGCCGTAGTCGCTGTAGATCGCCTTGCGGCCGGAGGGGCCGACGGCAGCGACGGAGATGACGCCGCCGGACTCCGCGGGCACGTTGATGCACGAGTTGTCGACCTGGCGCTCCTTCTGGTCGCCCTGCGGGTAGCCGGGGCTCTGCTTGTCGAGCGTGGGGTGGCCGAGGTCGCTGGAGCCGTTCCCGAGGGCGGTGATGAGCGTGACGCCCTTCTTGCGGGCGTAGTCGAGGGCGCGCTGCATGCCGGTGATGATGGCGCGCTGTTCGAGCTGTTGCTTCTTGGTGTCGGACTTGTTGGCGGCGCAGTTGAACAGCCACGGGTCGACGAAGTAGCTCATGTTCACGACGTCCACGCCGATGTCGCCGGCGTAGGCGAGGGCGTCGAGGCTGGGCTTGAGGAAGAAGAAGCCGGAGTCCTGCCCTGCCCGGATGTTCACGATCTGGACGCCGGGGGCGACGCCCGCGATGCCGATGCCGTTGATCGGGGAGGCGATCGTGCTGGCCACGTGGGTCCCGTGGCCGTCGTCGTCCACGTCCACGGGGTCCTTGCAGCCGCTGGTCTCGCAGGTGCCGTCGAGCTTCTCGCCGTACTCGTCCTTGGGCTTGTCGGTGACGAAGTTGCGGCTGAGCTCGCGGTTGAAGTTGGGGGCGATGTCGGGGTGCTTGCCGTCCACGCCGGTGTCGATGATGCCGACCAGCACCTGCTTGGTGCCGGGGGCCTTGGCGTGGGCCCGGTCCGCGCCGATCATCCGCATGTCCCACTGCCGGCCTGCGAGCGGGTCTCCCGCGCGGGCCTTGGTGAACGCCGACGCGTCGGGGAAGGCCCCCGACGCGCTGCGGGCGTCCTGCGACTCGGCGCGGGCGTCCTGGGATCCCGTACGGCTTGCGTCCTGGGACCCGGTACGGCCGGCGCCGGCGGCCTGGGGGCCGGCCGTGTGGGCCGTGGCGAAGCCGATGGACCGGTCGGGGGAAACGCCCACGATGGCCTGGTCCGCCCCCACTCCCTCCACGAACGCGTCGCCGCGCCCCGTGGCCAGCAGGTAGCCGAGCCGGGCGTCCTCCCCCACCGTGGTCCCGCCGGCCCGCTTGACCGCGTCCTGGGCCTCGTGCTGGCGGCCCGGGGCGTAGAAGACGAGGTATTCGGGCTGGCCGGGGGACCGCGTGGCGGTCTGCTGCCGCGAGGTGGCCGGCGAGCAGGCGGCGATCGCGGCCACGACGGCGACCGCCATCAATCCAGAGGCGACCCGCCGCATGCTTCCCCCATCCACCGACTGCCGCAGAACCTGCATCTTCCCGACACAGGACGAGTGATGCAACTTAGTGGTGAAATTTCGGTCAATGGATGGCCGAAGCGGACCGCAACGCGCCGACCGGGATCAGTTCCGGGCGACGGCCGGGATCAGCTCTGGTGCGTCAGCCGTACATCCTTCAGGCAGCACAGCAGCGCGGCCCCGACGAGCAGGATCGGCCCCACCCACGCGAACACCCCCGTGATCGCCCCCGAGAAGGCGAGCTGCGTGGCGTGCCGCGCCGCCTCCGGCAGCGCCTGGATCGCCTCGGGTGTGAGCGCCGCCTGCCCCAGCGCGAGCCGGCCGCTGAAGACCCCGCCCAGCACGGCCACGCCCACCGCGCCGCCGACGCCCCTGGCGAACGTGACGGCCGAGGTCGCCGCCCCCCTGTCCCCCTCGGGCGTGGTGGTCTGCACAGCGAGCAGCAGGTTCTGCATCACCATGCCCAGCCCGAGCCCGAACAGCACCATGTACGAGCCCGACACGAACGCGCTCGTCCCCAGATCCATCGTCGACAGCAGCAGCCCGGCCACCCCGGCCGTCGCGCTGCCCGCCACCAGGAACCACTTGAACCGGCCGAACCGGTGCACGAGCTGCCCCACCAGCGCCGACGACACGATCATGCCGCCCATCAGCGGAAGCAGCAGCAGCCCCGAGTCCGCCGCCCCCGCCCCCGTGGCGAGCTGCAGGAACATCGGCAGGAACGTGGCCGCCCCCAGCATCGCGGTGGCCAGCAGCACCATGGTGGCCACCGGGATCGCGAACGTGCTGTCGCGGAAGAGGCGCAGCGGCAGCACCGGCTCGGCCGCCGCCCGCTCCACCAGCACGAACAGCACGGTCAGCACGACCGCGCCCGCCCCGAGCCCGACGATGACCGGCGAGGACCAGGCGTGGACGGTGCCGCCCCAGGAGGCCAGCAGCGTCAGGCACGTCAGCAGCCCGGAGATCAGCACGGCGCCGAGCCAGTCGATCCGGTGCGGCGAGTTGCGCCGGGGCAGCTTCAGCACGGCGAACGCCACGGCCAGCGCGATCGTACCGAGCGGCAGGTTGATGTAGAAGATCCAGCGCCAGGAGACGTGCTCGGTCAGGTAGCCGCCGATGATCGGCCCGGCGATCGAGGCCAGCCCGAAGACCGCGCCGAAGATGCCCTGGAGCTTGGCCCGTTCGCGGGGGGTCGCCAGGTCGGCGACGATGGTCATGGTCAGCACCATGAGGCCGCCCGCGCCGATGCCCTGGAAGGCGCGGAAGGCGATGAGCTGGGCCATCGACTGGGCGAGCCCGCACAGGGCCGAGCCGATGACGAACAGCACGATGGCCGACAGATAGAGGTTCTTGCGGCCGTACATGTCGCTGAGCTTGCCGTAGAGGGGCGTGGCGATGCCGGAGGTCAGGGCGAACGCCGTGACCAGCCACGACAGGCTCTCCAGGCCGTGCAGCTCGCCCACGATGGTCGGCATGGCGGTCGCCACGACCGTCTGGTCGATGGCGGCCAGGAACATGGTGAGCATGAGCGAGCCCAGGCTCACCCAGAGCCCGCGCCGAGTTGGGGCCTCGGGGGCCATGGTGGATAGCATTGAGTTGTCTCCTTGCTTCTTTCGCGAGGGCAGGAAGATTCCGCGGCGATCGGGGGTGCCACCCCGGTCGCCGCTTTCTCCTTGAATGAGTCAGAGCCCGTTTTCGAGCAGCGTGAACGCCTCGTCGAGCAGGTCCTGCACCGAGCCGCCCCCTTCCAGCGACTCGTGGATGGCCGACATGGCCGCGCCGAACGACGCGATGACGAGCATCCGCGCGTGCATCCCGCTGACGACGCCGGGACGGCTGCCGACGGCGCCGATGATCGTTTCCATGATCTTCGACTCGTCCGCCGCCCTGGCCCTGGCCGCGAGCTCGGGATGACGGGCGCGCAGCTCCATGAACGGCTGCATGTCCGCGAACACGGGCCGCATCCGTTCGGCGAGCTCGCGCATCACCTGTTGCATCGACAGGAAGACCGGCTCGTCGGCCGGCCGGCTCGCCAGCAGGTCGACGAGCTCCTCCGGCTGCCAGATCGGTCCCAGGACGAGCGCCTCCTCCTTGGTGGCGAAGTAGTTGAAGAACGTGCGCGGCGAGATGTCGGCCGCCGCGCTGATCGCCTCCACGGTCGCGGCCTCGAGCCCTTCGTCGAGTGCGAGCCGCACGGCGGCCTTCCTGATGGCCTGCCGCCGCTCTGCTCGGCGCCGGTCCCGACGCTGCTGCGGGCTCTCCATACATTGCACTCTACGCATATAGTGCACTCTCTGCAAGTCTTGCAGAGAGTGCAAAAAGCAAAATAGCGCCCGCCATGATGGCGGGCGCTTTTCGCGTGACCGTCCGGCCGGGCCGGACGGTCACACCACGTCAGACCAGGGGCCGCGCGGTCGGCAGGATCGGGTACGGCAGTGCCGTCTCCCCGACCAGGAACCGGTCCACGCCGGAGGCGGCGGCCCGCCCCTCGGCGATGGCCCACACGATGAGCGACTGCCCGCGGCCTATGTCGCCGGCCACGAAGACGCCGTCCACCTTGGACATGTACGTCTTGTCACGCGAGACGTTGCCCCTGGCGTCGTAGAAGCCGTCTCCGGCGACCTCGGCCAGGTCCTGCAGCAGCGCGCCCTTCTCCGGGCCCAGGAAGCCCATGGACAGCGTGACCAGCTCGGCCGGGATCTCCCGCTCGGTGCCGGGGATCGGCTTGAAGCCGTTCTGCGGCCCTTCGACCTCGACCAGCCGCAGCGCTCGCACGTTGCCGTCGGCGTCGCCGACGAACTCGGTGGTGGAGACCGCGTAGACGCGCTCCCCGCCGCCGTCCGCCAGCTCCTCGTGCGCGCTCTCCATCTTGAACAGGATGGGGAACGTCGGCCACGGCTGGCTGCCGGGCCTGGACCCGGGCGGCTGCGGCATGATCTCGAGCTGGGTGACGGACGCGGCGCCCTGCCTGATCGCGGTGCCGATGCAGTCGGCGCCGGTGTCGCCGCCGCCGATCACCACCACGTGCTTGCCCTCGGCCGAGATGGGCGCGGTGTCGTAGTCGCCCTCCTGGACCTTGTTGGACAGCGGCAGGTATTCCATCGCCTGGTAGACGCCCTTGAGCTCGCGCCCGGTCGCCGGCAGGTCGCGCCACTGGGTGGCGCCGCCCGACAGCACCACGGCGTCGAACTGCTCGCGCAGCTCGGCGGCGGTGACGTCGACGCCGACGTTGACGCTGGTGCGAAACTCGGTGCCCTCGGCCCGCATCTGCTCCAGGCGCCGCTCGATGTGGCGCTTCTCCATCTTGAACTCGGGGATGCCGTAACGCAGCAGACCACCGATGCGGTCGGCCCGTTCGAACACCACCACGTCGTGCCCGGCCCTGGTGAGCTGCTGGGCGGCGGCCAGGCCCGCGGGGCCCGAGCCGACGACCGCGACCCGCTTGCCGGTCTTGGTCGCCGGGGGCTGCGGGGTGACCCAGCCCTCGGCGAACGCGCGGTCGATGATCTCGACCTCGACCCGCTTGATCGCCACGGGGTCGGAGTTGATGCCGAGCACGCACGCCGCCTCACACGGAGCCGGGCAGAGCCTGCCGGTGAACTCCGGGAAGTTGTTCGTGGCGTGCAGCCGCTCGATCGCCTCGCGCCAGTCGGTGCGGTAGACCAGGTCGTTCCACTCGGGGATGAGGTTCCCGAGCGGGCAGCCGTTGTGGCAGAAGGGGATGCCGCAGTCCATGCACCGGGCCGCCTGCTTGGTCAGCTTCTCCTGCGAGAAGTCCTGGTAGACCTCGCGCCAGTCACTGATGCGGACGTCCACGGGGCGGCGCGCGGGCAGCTCCCGGTCGTGCGTGAGAAAACCCTTGGGGTCAGCCATCGGTACGCCTCCCTTAGCCCTGAACCGCGGCGGCCATGACCGCCTCGTCGATGTCCCTGCCTTCGATGCGGGCGGCCTCGACGGCCGCCAGCACCCTCTTGTAGTCGGTCGGCATGATCTTGCCGAACCGGCCGAGCGCCGCGTCCCAGTCGGCGAGCAGCTGCTTGGCGACCGGCGAGCCGGTCTCCGCGAAGTGCTTCTCGACCGTCTCCTTGAGGAACTCGGCGTCCTGCTCGCTCAGCGCCTCGATGGCCACCATGTCGCGGTTGACCCGCTCGGGCTTGAGATCCAGCAGGTACGCCACGCCGCCCGACATGCCGGCCGCGAAGTTGCGCCCGGTCTGGCCGAGCACGACGACCCTGCCGCCGGTCATGTACTCGCAGCCGTGGTCGCCCACGCCTTCGACGACCGCGGTGGCGCCGGAGTTGCGCACGCAGAACCGCTCGCCGACGACGCCGCGGACGAACACCTCGCCGGACGTGGCGCCGTAGAGGGCGACGTTCCCGGCGATGATGTGGCCGTCGAGCGGCGCCTCCTCGTGCGGCCTGACGGTGATCCGCCCGCCGGACAGGCCCTTGCCGAGGTAGTCGTTCGCGTCGCCGGTCAGCCTCAGCGTGATCCCGCGCGGCACGAACGCGCCGAGCGAGTTGCCCGCCGAGCCGGTGAGGCCGATGTCGATGGTGTTCTCGGGCAGGCCCTGGCCGCCGTACCGCTTGGTGACCTGGTAGCCGAGCATGGTGCCGACCGTGCGGTTCACGTTGCGGATGGGCAGCTCCAGCGTGACCGGGGTGCCCTCGTGGAGAGCGCCCTCGGCGAGCTGGATCAGCGTGTTGTCCAGTGCGTGCTGCAGGCCGTGGTCCTGCTCGACGACGCGGCGCTTGGCCGTGCCCGCGGGCAGGTCCGGCTGGTGCAGGATCGGCGACAGGTCGAGGCCGCTGGCCTTCCAGTGGTTCTCGGCCGCGGTCATGTCGAGCATCTCGACATGACCGATCGCCTCGTCGAGCGTACGGAAGCCCAGCTCGGCCAGGTATTCGCGGATCTCCTCGGCGATGAACTCGAAGAAGTTCACCACGAACTCGGGCTTGCCGGTGAAGCGCTTGCGCAGCTCGGGGTTCTGCGTGGCGACGCCCACCGGGCAGGTGTCCAGGTGGCAGACCCGCATCATCACGCAGCCGCTGACAACCAGCGGAGCGGTGGCGAAGCCGTACTCCTCGGCGCCGAGCAGCGCGGCGATGACCACGTCACGACCGGTCTTGAGCTGGCCGTCGACCTGGACGACGATGCGGTCGCGCAGGTCGTTCAGCAGGAGGGTCTGCTGGGTCTCGGCCAGGCCGAGCTCCCACGGCGCGCCCGCGTGCTTGAGCGACGTCAGCGGCGAGGCGCCGGTGCCGCCGTCGTGCCCGGAGATGAGCACCACGTCGGCGTGCGCCTTGGACACGCCGGCCGCGACCGTCCCGACGCCGACCTCGGCGACCAGCTTCACGTGGACCCTGGCCTCCGGGTTGGAGTTCTTCAGGTCGTGGATGAGCTGGGCCAGGTCCTCGATCGAGTAGATGTCGTGGTGCGGCGGCGGCGAGATGAGGCCGACGCCGGGCGTGGAGTGCCTGGTCTTGGCGATCCACGGGTAGACCTTGTGGCCGGGGAGCTGGCCTCCCTCGCCGGGCTTGGCGCCCTGGGCCATCTTGATCTGCAGGTCGGCCGCGTTCACCAGGTATTCGGAGGTGACCCCGAACCGGCCGCTGGCGACCTGCTTGATGGCGCTGCGGCGGCTGGCGTCGTAGAGCCGCTCGGGGTCCTCGCCGCCCTCGCCGGTGTTGGACTTGCCGCCGAGCCGGTTCATCGCGATGGCGAGCGTCTCGTGCGCCTCCATCGAGATCGAGCCGTACGACATCGCGCCCGTGGAGAACCGCTTGACGATGCTCTCGACCGGCTCGACCTCCTCGATGGGGATCGAGGCGCCCTTGCGCAGCCTGAACAGGCCGCGCAGGGTCATCAGCCGCTCCGCCTGGGAGTCCACGAGATTCGTGTACTCCTTGAAGATCTCGTAGCGGCGGGTCCTGGTGGCGTGCTGCAGCTTGAAGACGGTGTCGGGGTTGAACAGGTGCGGCTCGCCCTCGCGCCGCCACTGGTACTCGCCACCGATCTTGAGCCCGCGATGGGCGTTCTCGGCCCGCGGGTAGGCGTGCCGGTGCCGCTGCGCGACCTCGGTCGCCAGCACGTCGAATCCGACGCCGCCGAGCCGCGAGGTGGTGCCGGCGAAGCAGGCGTCGATGACGTCCTGGCCCAGGCCGAGCGCCTCGAAGATCTGCGCGCCGGTGTAGGAGGCCACCGTGGACACGCCCATCTTGGACATGACCTTGATGACGCCCTTGCCGTACGCCTTGATCAGGTTGCGCACGGCCTTGCGCTTGTCGATCGGCAGCGCGCCGCTGTCGACCAGGTCCTCGATGGTCTCGATGGCGAGGTACGGGTTGACCGCGCCGGCACCGTAGCCGATGAGCAGCGCCATGTGGTGGCACTCACGGGCCTCGCCGGTCTCGATCACGAGGCCGATCTTGGTCCGGGTCTTCTCCTGGATCAGGTGGTGGTGCACCGCGCCGGTCAGCAGCAGGGCCGGGATCGGCGCCAGCGCGTCGGAGGAGCCGCGGTCGGACAGCACGATGATCCGCGCGCCGTTCGCGATCGCCTCGGACGCCTCGGCCCTGATCTCCTCCAGGCGCCGCAGGAGCGCGTCGCCGCCGCCGGCGACCTCGTACAGGCCGCTGATGACGTGCGGGCGGAAGCCCGGCAGGTCGTGCTCGTCGTTGATGTGAATGATCTTGGCGAGCTCGTCGTTGTCGAGCACCGGGTACGGCAGCACGAGCTGACGGCACGAGCTCGGCCCCGGGTTGAGCAGGTTGCCCTCGGGACCGATGGTGCTGGCCAGCGACGTGACCAGCTCTTCACGGATGGCGTCCAGCGGCGGGTTCGTGACCTGCGCGAACAGCTGCGTGAAGTAGTCGAACAGAAGCCGTGGCTTCTCGCTCAGCACGGCGACGGGCGTGTCGGTGCCCATGGAGCCGATCGGCTCGGCACCGGTCTTCGCCATCGGCGACAGGATGATGCGCAGCTCTTCCTCGGTGTAGCCGAAGGTCTGCTGCCGCTTGACGAGCGCCTCGTGCGTGGGGATCTCCCGCTGCCGGGCGGGCAGCTCCTCGAACCGTACGAGCCCGGCGTGCAGCCAGTCGGCGTACGGCAGTTCGGCGGCCAGCTCGGCCTTGATCTCGTCGTCCTCGATGATCTTGCCGCGGGCGGTGTCGATGAGGAACATCCGGCCCGGCTGGAGCCGGCCCTTCCGCACCACGTCCTCGGGCTTGAAGTCGAGCACGCCGGCCTCGGAGGCGAGCACGACCAGGCCGTCGGCGGTCACCCAGAAGCGGCCCGGGCGCAGGCCGTTGCGGTCGAGCACGGCGCCGGCCAGGGTGCCGTCGGTGAACGTGATGGAGGCCGGTCCGTCCCACGCCTCCATCAGCGTGGAGTGGAACTCGTAGAAGGCCCGGCGGGCCGGGTCCATCTCGGTGTGGTTCTCCCACGCCTCCGGGATCATCATCAGGACGGCGTGCGGCAGGCTCCGGCCGCCGATGTGCAGCAGTTCCAGGGCCTCGTCGAAGCTGGCGGTGTCGCTGCCATCCGGGTCACAGATGGGGAAAAGTCGCGAAATATCGCCCGGGATCTCCGCGGACGCCAGCATCGCCTCGCGGGCGCGCATCCAGTTGCGGTTGCCCTTGACCGTGTTGATCTCGCCGTTGTGCGCGACGTAACGGTAGGGGTGGGCCAGCGGCCAGCTCGGGAACGTGTTGGTGGAGAACCGCGAGTGCACCAGCGCGATCGCGGTCTCGTAACGCTCGTCGCTCAGGTCGGGGAAGAACGGCTCGACCTGGTCGGGCGTGAGCATGCCCTTGTAGACGATCGTCCTGGCCGACAGCGAGGGGAAGTACACGTCCGCCTCGTGCTCGGCACGCTTGCGCAGGCAGAACGCGAACCGGTCGAGCTCCAGCCCCTCCTGCCCGTCCCCGGCGGCGACGAACAGCTGCGCGAAATGCGGCATGACGGCCCTGGCGCTGGGGCCGGGCAGCTCGCGGTCGACGGGCACCTCACGCCAGCCGAGCACGGTGAGGCCTTCCTCGGCCGCGATCTCCTCGATCAGGCCGACGGCGATGCCACGAGCTTCCTCGTCGCTCGGCAGGAAGGCGATGCCGGTGGCGTAGCGGCCGCCGGCGGGCAGCGCGAAGGGCACGCTCGCGCGATAGAACCCATCAGGGATCTGCGTCAGGATCCCGGCTCCGTCGCCGGTGTCCGGCTCGCTACCCTTGGCCCCCCGATGATCGAGATTGCAGAGAGCCGTCAGCGCCTTGACCACGATCTCGTGCCCACGGCGTCCCGCGACGTCGGCGACCATGGCGACACCGCAGGCATCATGCTCGTTGGCGGGGTGGTACAGGCCCTGGGGCTCGGGGAACCCGAGGTGGGCAGCAGGCATTGAATCCCTCCCGTCGTCTTCGTCTGTCTGAACTGCGCTACAGGCGGGGACGACGTTGGCCCTGCTGCATATCGTGGGTAGAGGTTACCGCACCCTGCCGGAATGGTGCCCGCCACGTCCGCATTGCGAACATTCGACTCCGTCCAACATCCGAACTCCCTATCCCAAACCCCGGACCTGGGGTGCGAAATTCCCGATCGTGAGCTGCGATATACGGCACAGGGAGCGACTTCTCACCCACCCTTACGCCACCGCCGCAGGGGCGGAGGCTGCGCCGCCGGCACCCGCGTGCCACAAGCCGGCGCCCGCGTGCCACAAGGGAGCCGGCGGACGCGTGCCACAAGGGAGCCGGCGGACGCGTGCCACAAGGGAGCCGGCGGACGCGCCCACCACGGAACCGGCCCGGGCTCGCCGCCATAGGGACCGGCGGACGCGGCGGCCACGGAACCGGCCCGGACACTCACCGTCATTCGGCGCCGGGGACCGGCGGCCCCGGCAGCCGACCGGAGGCGTCCCAGGTGCTCGATAAGGTTGCCCCATGGATCGCGACGGGGTGGAGCGCCTGCTCGACGAGGCCGGGGCCGGCAGCAGGCGGTTGCGGCACGCCCTGATGCTCCTGTGCGACGGCCAATGGTGGACGCTGGCGGACCTGGTCAGGGAGACGGCCACCGCCCGCCGCACCATCGAGGCCCTGCTGCGGGAGCTCCCCCTTGAGCACAAGGACGGCACCTTCCGCGTCCCGCTCACCGACACCCCCGCCTACCAGGACCTCCTCGCGCTGGCACCGCCGCCGGAGGATCCGGTGGGCCACCTGATCCCCCACTACTCCCACGCGCTCGAACGCCTCACCACCCTCATCGCCGGGGGGCCACGCGCCCGCCACGTGCTCGACCACGTCTCGGCCACGCCGGAGACGGTCCTGCGGCGGGCGCTGCTGCTCGGCGCCCGGTACTGGCTCGGCGGCGCGCGCCTGCTGTGCGTCGGCGACCACGACCTGACCTCGCTGGCCGTCAAACTGGTCCACCCCGAGGCCGACGTCACCGTGGTCGACATCGACGAGCGCATCCTGGCCTACATCGACGAGCAGCAGCTCGGCATCCGCACCCGCTGGGCCGACCTGCGGCTGGGCCTGCCGGCCTCGGCCAGGGACCACGACCTGGCGCTCACCGACCCGCCGTACACGCCGGAGGGCACGGCCCTGTTCGTGGCGCGCGCCCTGGAAGGGCTGAAGGACGACGGGCGGGTACTGCTGGCGTACGGGGCGAGCGAGCGCACACCGATGCTGGCCTTCAAAGTCCAGCAGGCCCTGTCGGACCTGAACCTCGTCCACGAGGCCATATACCCCGACTTCAACCGCTATTTCGGGGCGGAGGCCATCGGTTCCGCCGCGGACCTGTACATCCTGCGCCCCACCACCAAAACCCGCCCTGCCGTGAACGCCCTCTTCAGCCGCCAGCCGGCCACCGCCATCTACACCCAGGGCCCCCAGTCCATCGAATCCACCACCGGCCCGACCCCCAAGGCCACCACCACACCCACCACGAACTCCACCACCAGACCCGCCCCTGAAACCACCACCGGATCCACCACCGGATCCACCACCAGGCCTGGTGAGGGCACCCCTTCACCTCAGGAAGGACCCGGTCTCCGCATCGGCGGGCCGGCCGCGGACTTCACCCCCGACCTCCTGGTGGGCGACTGGCCCAAGGACCTCCCCCAGCCGCGGGTCAAGCTGACGACATGGCTCGCGAAGCCCTACGCAGCCGCCGTGGACCGGGTGGCCGTCGCGCTGCCACCGGGCCTGGAAGCCACCCTCCCCCGCGTGCTGCTGGCCACCCGCGCGGCTCACGTCCGCGTGCTCGGATCCGACCTTCCCCCCGTGCCCGACGCCCTGTCCGCCGTCTACGAGCTGACCACCGCGCGCGGCACCCTGGACGCCGTACGCGTGCCGCAGCCGGACGGCGACGCGGCCACGGTGCTGCGCAAAATCCTGGACAACGGGCACGCCAAGCTGGCCAACACGTGGCGCGAGGCCCTCATCGCGCTTGCCCGCGCCCAGGGCACGAGCCTGACCAAGAACGAGGCCCGTGCACTCATCCGCGAGACGGCCCCTTGGTCGGAGGACCTGACCCCGCTGGAGGCACCCGCCCACCGCCTGTCCGGCCTCCGGGAAGCGGTCTCCACCACCGTCTCCGCCCTCACCGGCACCACCTGACCCCAGACAGTCCCCACAGGACCTCGGAGACGCCCACGTCCCACGCGACGCCGCCCCCGAGCACCTCCACCGGCTCGGCCTGACCGCCCTTGACGACTGACGTTCACGCCCACCTCAGGCCGAGATCCCAGCGCCTTGACCTGAAGCCTCAGTCTTGGGCGGAGGACCCAGCCCGACCGAAGTCCCCGCCTTGACCCGAAGTTCCCACCTTGGGCGAAGGACCCAGCTCGACCGGAAGCCCCTGCCTTGACCCCATGTCGTCAGCCTCGACCTGAAGTCGCTGCCTTGGGTGGAAGACCCGGCATCGACCCGAAGTCCCAGCCCTAGGCCGAGGTCGCCAAGGCGTCCGGCACATCCGTGACCTTCGTGACCGCGGAACTATCGGCCGATCCGGCGGTTCAGGTGGCGGCGACGATCCGATCCTGGACCACACGGCCGAGGCCATCCAGCGCGACCAGGGTGGCGACCAGGTCCTGAGCGGTGGCCTGACCACCGGCCCAGCTCACGGTCACATAGTGGCCCATCGCCCGAGCCTGGGCGCGGCTGCCGACGGCGTCGAACATGATGCCCTGCCGTACGAACCCGTCCTTGCCGAGTGCCGACACCAGCGCGTCCGCCGCCCGCCCGTCGCTCATGTTGAAGATGACGAACTGGCCCACCGTCGCGCTCCCCCGATAGGTGGCCTGGAGGGCCTGCGTGCAACCGTCGGCCGAGGCACCCCAGAGGACCTCCTCGCAGTCGGTGAACTGCTGTGTCCCGGCCAGGGTCATGGTGCCCAGAGTTCGGGTGGCCGGGGCGAAGACCTCTTGCAAAGTCAACGGGGCGGCGTCGGCCTGGCGGGTGTCGATGGCGGCGTAGAAGGCGGAGGTGGGCTCGGCGTGGAAAACGGCGGGACGGGGGTCGTCGGGACGCAACCACAGCCAGCCGACCACGGCGATGACCAGTACGTTGGCGATCACGACTGAGATGACGACCCGGCGGGACATCCACGACTCCCTTCCGCCGTCGGCACCAACCGTCCGGCCAGCGCCTCCATGCCCCGACCCGAACGCCCGCGGCACGCCTCCACGGCCGATCCCGGACACCGGGGACACGCCTCCACGGTCGGTGTCAGACGTACGCGGCACGCCTCCACGGTCAGTGCCGTACGCCGAGGACCCGCCCCCACCGTCAACCCCGGACATCGCGGACACATCTCCACGGTCGGTGCCAGGCATCGAGGACACGTCTCCATCACCGGCATCGGACGTCCAGGGACCGCTTCCGTGATCTGTGCTGGACATCAGGAGGTGGGTCCGGTGATCGAGACGACGCGGCGGTAGACGGCCTTCTCGGCCCCGCGCAGTGCCAGGGTGAGGGAGACGAAGTCGTCCTTGGGCGTGGGCTCCGTCCCGTCGGCCCTGCCGAGCCACACCAGGCCGACGTAGTGGCCGAGCGCGTAGCCGCCCGACTCGGAGTGGCCGCCCGGGGGGAAGGACGACTTGGCGGAGGTCAGCGGGCGCGCCCACCCGTCCCGGTAAAGAGTCTTCAACGACTGGACCAGGTCGGAGGCCGACTGGCCGTCCTTGAGATTGAGTAGCGTGTACTGGCCGATGTAGCGGCCGTCGGAGCTGGCGTACAGGCCACGGGCGGCCTGGGTGCATCCGGACTCCGACACCTGTTCGAGGAGGTTCTCACCCCACAGCGCCGCCGAGCAGTCGGTGTCGAGTTGCTTGGCGACGAGCTTGAGCTTGAGTTTCTTGGTGACCGGCAGCTCAGCCTGGCCGAACACCTCTTTCTCGGTCAGCGCGCGCCCGTCCTTCGCCCGGTCCGCGAGGGGCTCGAACAGCTTCGGCGAGCCCCATCCGCGGAAGACCGTCGGGAGCGTCGCGTCGGGCCCGAGCACGGCCGCGCTGGCCGGACGTTCCGATGAGTAGCTGCCGATGGAGTTCACCGCGACCACCAGGCCGATCCCGCCCGCCAGCACGCCCACGACCGTGGCGATGATGACGAACAGCCGCTGTTGCTCCGGACGGAAACCCCAGTCGGTGAGGATGGGGAACTGCCAGTCGGAGCGCGGGGTACGCCGCCGCTTACGCGACGCGAACCGCCCGCCATCGCCGTCGGCGCCACCATCCGGATCCGCCGCCGCCCGGCCACGCCCCAGGCCGTCGCCGAGGCCGAGGCTGTCGACATCGCCTTCGGGGCGACCGCCGTCATCGGCGTCACCCACCCAGTCGCCGCTGACCAGCCCGGTCGATCGGCCGCCGCCCGTGGGACCCGCCCCACGACCACGACGCCCCCCACCGGCCGCCCGGCCACCACCGCCCGCAGCCCGGCCCTGCGCTTCCGTAGCCGCAGCCCGGCCACCGTCCGCAGCCCGTCCCTGCTCCTCCGGACCCGCGGCCCGGCGGCCCACGGCCCGCCCCTGCGCCTCGCCACCCGCAGTCCGGCCCTGCGCCTCGGCTACTCGGCCGCCGTCCGCTGCCGCCCGGCCTTGCGCATCCGTGCCTGCTGCCCGGCGACCGCCGCCCGATTCCGTGGCCCAGCTACCGCCGCCCTCATCCCAGAACTCCGCGTCGCTGGCCGCCTCTGCGGAGCGGCTGTCGGCGTGGTCCGCGGACCGGCTCCGGCCGCGTGCCCGCGCCGCCGCCCGGCCGCCATGGGACTTCGAGGCGGACCGACCGCCTCCGTCGGCCGCCGACCTGCCACCGTCCTGTCCCGCTGCCTGCCCGCCGTCGTGACTCGGACCTGATACGGCCCAGCCGCCGTCATCCGTGCCCGACACCATCCGGCCACCACCATGCGCGCCGGACGCCGCCCAACCGGCACTGTCCAGCCCCGGCGCCGCCCGGCCATCGCCCCGCGCGGCCCGGCCACCACCGTGTGCGCCTGACGCCGGCCGACCACCACCATGGGAGCCGGACGCGGCCCAACCAACGCCATCTGTGCCCGACGCGGTCTGCCCGCCACCGTGCGAACCCGACACGGCCCAGCCACCGTCGTCCGTGCCGGACACCGTACGGCCACCGCCATGTGTACCTGCCGCCCTGCCATCACCATGAGCGCCAGAAGCCCAACCAGCACCATCCGTACCCGGCGCAAGCCGGCCACCACCATGCGCACCTGCAGCTCGGCCGTCGCCAAGAGGGTCAGAAGCCCAACCGGCGCCATCCGTACCCGGGCCCGGCGCAGTGCGGCCACTGCCGTGCGCACCTGTGCCCCGGCCGTCGCCGTGAGCGCCGGACGCTGTCCAACCGGCGCTGTCCGTTCCCGGGCCCGGCGCACTGCGGCCGGCGCCGTGTGTGCCTGTGAGCTGGCCGTCGCCATATGCGCCCGGTGCGGTGTGGCCGCCGCCGTGCGTGCCCGATGTCGCCCAGCCGGTGCTGTCGGTGGCGGAGGCGGACCAGCCGCCGCCGTCGGTGCCGGATGCCGTCCAACCGTCTGCTGGGGGCCGGCCGCCGCGTGGGTCGGTGCCCGAGGGGGTGTGGCGGCCCGGGACGGTGCCGTCCGGGGTCGAGGACGAGTGGCGGCCACCCGCCGGGGTCGTGCCGTCCGCACCGGGCGAGGGGCGACCGCCACCGGACGAGCCGGGAAGGCCGTCCGAGCCCGGCCTGCCGCCCTTCGAGCCTGCGGGGCCTCTTCTGCGGGCCATCACAGCCCCGCCGCCCCGATGAGGTTGCCGAGCGCGAACGTGACCGCGGCCGCCACCGCCCCGACCACGAGCTGCCTCAGCCCGGAATACCACCAGCTGCGCGCCGTGACGGCCGACACCACCGCGCCCGCCGCGAACAGCGCCACGCAGGACACCACCGCCGACACGGCCAGCCCTCCGGCCCCGAACAGGTACGGCAGGAGCGGCAGAACCGCCCCCACGCTGAACGACAGGAACGACGACACCGCGGCCACCAACGGCGACGGCAGCTCACCGGGTGCGACGCCCAGTTCGTTCTGGGCGTGGACCTCCAGCGCCTGGTCGGGGTTCTGCGAAATCTGCCTGGCCACCTCGGCGGCCAGCTCCGGCGCCACGCCCTTGTCGACGAAGGTCTGCGCGAGCTCCGCCTGCTCGTCCTCGGGATAGCGGGCCAGCTCACGCTTTTCGACGGCGATCTCGGCCTGGGCCAGCTCTCGCTGGCTGGCCACTGAGACGTATTCGCCGCCCGCCATGGACAGGGCTCCGGCGGCGAGCCCGGCGACACCGCCGAGGGCGATCACCCTCGTGTTGGCGGTGCCGCCCGCGACACCGGCGATGAGCGCGAAGTTCGACACCAGGCCGTCCATCGCGCCGAACACCGATGGCCGCAACCAGCCTCCGGTGACGTCGCGATGCTGGTGGTGGATCTCCGCGCGACCGCTCATCGCGAGTTCTTCTCCTTCTTCACGGCATCAGGATCGGGCACGTCGCCCTCCGCACGATCGGCGTCCACACGGTCGTCCTCCGCAGGGGCGCTTTCCGCAGGGTCGTCCGACGCGCGGACGTCCTCCGACGGCTGGTCGCCGGCTGCCCGGGCGCTCTCCGCCGGGGTGCCGTCGTCCTCAGCGGCAGGAGTCTCGGCGGCAGAGGTCTCCGCTGCGGATGCCTTGGCCACAGGGGCCTCAGCGACAGGGGTCTCCGCTGCGGCGGACGAGACCGCCGCAGGCTTCCCGTCGCCTGGAGCCTCGGCTTCGGCATCCTCATCGGCCGCCGCGGACGCCTCGGCGTCCGCGGCGGAGGTCTCGGCGGCAGCGGCCGACGTCTCCTTGGCCCCGTCACCGCCCTCAGAAGCCGCGTCACCGCTCTTCGAGGCCGCTTCCGCCGCTCCCGAGCCGGCTGCCGGGTCCGAGGCAGAATCCGGGTCCGATGGGTCCGATGGGGCCGAGTCGGGGTCCGAGGCTGAGGCTGAGGTGTCGCCCTCGCTCGAAGCCGTCTCGGAATCGCCGGACTCCGACGGCCCCGCGTAGGTGGCAGTCGGCGGCACCACGATCTCCACCGAGTCCTTGTTCCTGGTCACGTACAGATAGACCAGGGCGCCCAGGAAGAGCACGATCGACGTCCACTGGTTGATCCGCAGCCCGAGGAGCGTCACCGCGTGATCCACCCCGCCCACGGGGTCGATGCGCAGCCCTTCGATCCAGAAGCGGCCCAGCGTGTAGCCGGCGACGTAGAGCGCGAACAGCCGCCCGTAGTGCAGCGCGAAGCGCCGCCCCGCGAACAGGAGCACGAAGCCCAGCGCCAGGTCCCAGATCGACTCGTACAGGAAGGTCGGGTGGTAGAGGACGCCGGGCTCGCCGCCGTGGTCGACGTCGATCTCCAGGCCCCACGGCAGCGTGGTCGGCCCGCCGTAGAGCTCCTGGTTGAACCAGTTGCCCCAGCGGCCGATGGCCTGGGCGAAGGCGATGCCGGGCGCGACCGTGTCGGCGACGGCGCTCATGGAGATGCCGCGCCTGCGCACGGACCACCACACGCCGACGCCGCCGAGCGCGATCGCGCCCCAGATGCCGAGGCCGCCCTCCCAGATGAAC
Organism: Nonomuraea rosea; assembly: GCF_039539705.1. Lineage (NCBI taxonomy): Bacteria > Bacillati > Actinomycetota > Actinomycetes > Streptosporangiales > Streptosporangiaceae > Nonomuraea > Nonomuraea rosea. The sequence goes on from NZ_BAABDQ010000042.1 coordinate 43,285, forward strand.
AGCGCCTGGTAGGGCTCCTTGATCGCACGGCTGCCGAAGTAGGTCTGCCAGTCGGTGATGACGTGGTAGAGGCGGCCGCCGATCAGCCCGAAGATGACGGCGGGGACCGCGATGTCGACGATCGTCCCCGCTTCGCCACCACGAGCGCGCCAGCGCCGCTCGCTCAGCCAGACGGCGACGATGACGCCGAGCACGATGCATAGCGCATAAGCCCGGATCGGTACGAATCCGAGATACCAGACCCCTTGGGAAGGGCTGGGAATCGAGGCAAGGGGCATGTCAGGTGAGGGTAGCGGAACCGAGCCTACTTAGCCGCCTTCGTAATCGCATCGCGAAGTTGCCGCGGGCTGAAGAGCTGGGAATTGTCGATTTCTGTCCCGTTCAACTTCACCGTCGGCGTATGGGTGAGCTTCTGCGCGTCGCTGATCTTCTTGCTGTACGAGAGCTGCGCCTCGGTGTTCTTTCCCGAGGTCACGCACTGCTCGAAGCCCGGTGCGGTCACCCCGGCCTCCTTGCCGAGCTGGATGAGCTGGTCCGTCTTGAAGCCCTCCACGGTCTCCGACGGCTGGTTCTTGAAGAGCAGGTCGTGGAAGGTGAGCCACTGCTTGCCGTCCGCGACGCACCGGGCGGCGCTGCCCGCGCGCACGGAGTTGGACTTGGTCGGCTCCTGCGAGAAGATCGTGATCGGATGGTAGACGATCTTGGCGAGGCCCTCGGCGGCGAGGTTCTTGAACGTCTGGCCGCTGACCCGTTCGAGCTCCTTGCAGGCCGGGCACTGGAAGTCCTCGTAGATGTCGACCACCGGCTTGGTGACGCCCGCCTTGGCCATCACGGCCGTGCCGTCGGCCTGCACGGTGACCGGTGCGAGGTCGCCCATGGCCTCCTCCGAGCGCGAGTTGCTGATGCCGTACCAGACACCGAGGCCGAGCGCGGCGACGGCGACCGTGCCCGCGGTCACGTACGTCACCAGGCGCTTGCGCTTGTCGCGCGCCCTGGCCTGGGCCTGCTGTTCCCTGATCTTCTCGCGCGCCGACTTCGACGCCGTCTTGGTGCGCTGGGCCTTGCTCATCAGTCGTCCCCCTCAACATCCGTTGTGTCGTCCCCCAGGCCGAGGGCCCCGTCGAGCGCGAACCGGCCCGGCGGGAAGCGCGCCGTCCAGGCGCCGAGCAGCACCAGGCCGAAGTCGCGCAGGATGTCGAGCAGGTATGTCGGCTCCTGGCCCTCCCCCAGCCGGCCGCCGCCGCCGAAGCAGCCGCAGTCGATCCGCAGCCCGTTCGCCCAGGCCCAGGCGATGCCGAAGACGAAGGCGAACATGAGCAGCCCGGCGATCACCGCGGCCACCCTGGTCAGCAGACCGACGACCAGCAGCACGCCGACCACGATCTCCAGCATCGGCAGGATGTAGCCCACCATGACGGCGATCGACTCGGGCAGCAGCTGGTACGCCTTGACCGCCACGACGGAGTCGGACAGGTTGCCGATCTTGAGCGCGCCCGCCGCGATCAGCACCACGCCCAGAACCAGCCGGGCGACGGTCGTCACCCAGGGTATCGTCGTACTCGCCCTAAGTGACGATTGTGACGCGATCAAGGGTCATCTCCTCTGTTTCCATGCCGGGAAAGGGTGCAGCGCATGGCCCGGTGAAGGGAGCCAGTGCATGCGCCCGGTGAATGGCACAGTACCGGGATCTCATCTGACCACGCCGGGCATAAGCATGGGCTAAGGCTCACGGACCAGCGGGAATGCCGCGATACTGCTGTGCGCGGAACTCGCTGGGCGGCAATCCCGCTCGTCTCGTGAACAACCGGGTGAAGTAGGCCGGATCCTCGTAACCCACCCGTCTGGCCACGGCGGCGACCGGCAGGTCGGTGGTGGCGAGCAGATCCTTGGCCCGGTTGAGCCTGATCGCCAGCACGTAGTCCTTCGGGCTGCACCCGGCGAGCCTGCGCACGGCCTGCCGCAGCGCGTCCAGCGGCATCCCGAGCCGCGCGGCGTGCTCGGCGACCGACAGCGGCAGGCAGGCGTCCCTGGCCAGCCCGGCGAGCACGGGATCGCCGTGCGGATCCTCGTCGGCGCGGCTGCGCCTGAGCGCGACCAGCACCTCGTGGACGGTGGCCGACGTCTCCACCTCCAGGTACGGGCTCCCCCTCCGGCACGCCTGGGCGATGCGCCCGATGGCGTGGACGGCCGGCTCCGCGGTGGTGAGCGGCGTGACGGGATCGGCCGCGTCCACGAAGCCGAGCTCCTGGTAGGCGACGGCGGCCGGGCCGGTGAAGTCGACGAACCACTCGCTCCAGCCCGGATCGTGCGGCGCGTAGTGGTGCTCGACGCCCGGCAGGAGCCACAGCACGGCCGGGGCCACCACCTGGGCGCGCGGCCCTCCGGCGTGCGAGAACCACCCGGCGCCCTCGGTGACGACGACGGCGACGTGGTTCTGCATGGTGCGCGGCCCGACCGTGGGCAGCCTGCCCTCCTGGTGCCCGACGCCCAGGCAGACCAGGCCGAGCCCGCGGTGGGCGGGGCCCGGCGTGAGGTAGTGCATCCACTGGCGGAACGACATGGGCCCCCTTCCCTGGGAGTCCAACAGGCGCCCGGGTTTGTCCATGGCCGCCGGCCTGGGGTCTCGGCGAGGCTGCTGGGCGCGAAATCCTATCGGAGGAAGGTCATGCGCGTTTTCTCGATCGACGGTGGAGCGTTCCTGCTCGACGGCGCAGAGTTCCGGGTGCTGTCCGGTGCGCTGCACTATTTCCGGGTACGCCCCGAGCAATGGCGGCACCGGCTGCGGATGCTGCGGGCGATGGGGCTCAACACGGTGGAGACGTACGTGCCGTGGAACCTGCACGAGCCCCGGCAGGGCGGCTTCCACCGGATGCCGGAGCTGGGCGGCTTCCTGGACGCCGCGGCCCAGGAGGGGCTGCTGGCCATCGTCCGGCCGGGCCCGTACATCTGCGCGGAATGGGACAACGGCGGCCTGCCCGCCTGGCTGAGCGGCCGGATCAGGACCAGCGACCCCGAATACCTGGCCCACGTGGACCGCTGGTTCGACCGACTCATCCCGCAGATCGCCGAGCGGCAGGTCACCAGGGACGGCAACGTGATCATGGTGCAGGTGGAGAACGAGTACGGCTCCTACGGCACCGACCAGGCCTACCTGCGCCACCTCGCGGACGGGCTGCGGGCCAGGGGCGTCGAGGTGCCGTTGTGCACCTCGGACGGCCCGGCCGACTGGTATCTGACGGGCGGCACCCTGCCCGGCGTGCTGGCCACGGTGAACTTCGGCTCCGATCCCGAGCGCGCTTTCGAGACGCTGCGGGCGCACCGGCCGGGCGGGCCGCTGTTCTGCATGGAGTTCTGGTGCGGCTGGTTCGACCACTGGGGCCAGGAGCGCGTGCTCAGGGACGCGGAGGACGCGGCCGGCACGCTGGAGCGGCTGCTGGCGGCGGGCGCCTCGGTCAACCTGTACATGGCGCACGGCGGCACCAACTTCGGCTGCTCCGCGGGCGCCAACCTGTCCGGGGACCTGGCGGACGGCCCTTACCGGGCGACCGTGACCTCCTACGACTACGACGCGCCGATCGACGAGCGCGGGGCGCCGACGGAGAAGTTCTGGCGGTTCAGGGAGGTGCTGTCCCGCTATGCCGGCCCGCCGCCCGAGGTGCCGCCGCTGCCCGGCACGCTGCCGGCCGCGACCCTCCAGCCATCCGGGTCCGTACGGCTGCGCGACGCCCTGGACGCGATCGCCCTCCCGGAGACGCACTCCCCGCACCCGCCCGCCTTCGAGGACCTCGGGCTGGAGCACGGCCTGGTCCTGTACCGGATGAGCGTTCCCGGGCCGCGTGAGCCGTACCGGCTGACCCTGCCGGAGCTGCGCGACCGGGCGCACGTGTTCGTGGACGGCGAGCCCGCCGGGGTCTTCGAGCGCTCCGTGGAGCCGCCGGAGGTGCTCGTCGCCGGGCCTGCCACCGTCGAGGTGCTGGTGGAGTCGATGGGACGGCCGAACTACGGCCCCCGGCTCGGCGAGCGCAAGGGCCTGATCGGCGGGGTGCTGCACCGCCTGCAGTACCTGAACGGGGTGAGCGCGCGGGCGATCCCGCTGGACGACGTGTCGAAGGTGCCGTTCACGGACGAGCCGGCGGCCGGGCCGCAGGCGTTCTTCAGGTTCGGGCTGGAGGTGGCCGAGCCCGCCGACGCCTACCTGGCGCTGCCCGGCTGGGGCAAGGGCTACGTGTGGGTGAACGGCTTCTGCCTGGGCCGCTACTGGGACCGGGGCCCGCAGCGGACCCTCTACCTTCCCTGGCCCCTGCTGCGCGCCGGAGCGAACGAGATCGTCGTGCTGGAGCTCGACCGCGTGGGCGCGGCGCTGGAGGTGCGCACCGCGCCCGATCTGGGATAAGCCGGGCTCAGCCGCACGTGAAGCGGGCCGCGCCCCAGTCCGCGTGGTCGTTGCCGTTGCCGTCTCCCCCGTCCCCCGCGACGAGGTCCACGAAGCGGGCTCCGGTCAGGTCGGCGTCCAGCTCGTACGCGGGGTCCGCGGCCCGGAGCACCGGGCTGCGGACCTTCTCCACGCCGTCCGCGACCACGCTGAACTGCACCGAGCCCCGCGTCGCCTGGACGTCGTCAACCCCGACCACGGCTGTGAATCGCGTACACCTCCCACCCAGGAAGAAACGCACTTTCGCGGGCGCGTGCATGCCGAGCCCCTTGTCGAACGTCTGCCCGCCGACCACGATCGGCCCGCCGTCGGCCGGTCCGGTGTCGCCGTTGGAACGGTCGCGCTCGACCGGCCCCCAGCCGTTGTCCGCGCTGACCCACTCCACGTCGCCGGCGTAGGCGTCGGCCGCGGGCGGCGGCGGCAGCGTCCGCACGCTCGCCGTGGCCGTCAGGGTCCGCGTCGCGCCGGCGGTGTAGGCGGCCGTGGCCTTGAGCTCGTAGGTGTCGTAGGGGGCGTCTGCGGGCGGGGTGACCTGCCAGGCGGTGGTCAGCTTCGCGCCCGGCGCGACGGTTCCGGTCCCGTCGCCGGCGACGGCCCACCCCTCCGGTACGTCCAGCGTCACCCGCACGTCCTCGGCCGCCACGTCCTCCAGGTTCGTGAACGTCGTGCTCACCTCGTTGGCCGCCCCCTGCTCGAACGCGCCGGAGGCGGGCACGACCGCCAGCGACCCGCACGCCTGCGCCTCCGGCGTCGCGCCCAGGTCGGTGACCGAGAAGTCGTCCAGGACGAAGTCCGCGCCCGCCAGCTCGGGCCTGAGCGAGCGCAGCCCGACCCACACGTCACCGCAGCCGGCGACCACCCGCTCGGTGAAGACGTCCGTGGCGCGCCGCTCGGGGATGGGCGTGCGCCGGGTCTCCACGCTCGCGCCGCCCTTGTCATAGCCGGTGACCCACTGGTAGGTGTCCGCCAGCGCGTTCTGATAGGCGAACGACACCTCGTAGGCGTGCCCCGGCTCGAAGGCCGCGGTCCAGGGCAGCGTCCGGTAGATGAGCCCCTCCCGCTCCTCGTGCGCCTTCAGCGACCAGTCGCCGCTGAGCACGTCGTCGATCGTCTTGCCGTTCCAGCCGGCCTGCGTGTACGGCTCGTGCCGCTCCGACAGGTGCGTGCGCGCGTCGAACGACCCGCCCGCGTCCCCCTTCACGAACGGCCCCCAGCCCGGCTCCACGGACTCGAACGTCTCCTTCCCGCCCACCGGCTCCCGCTCGAACACCCGCACGTCGTCCACCCGCACGTCCCCGTCCGCCTGGGCGGCCGTGATCCGCAGCGTGACGCCGCCGGCGGGCGCGGTGAACGTCACCTTGACCCGCTGGAAGAAGGTGTCGTGCTTCTCGTCGGAGGCGATGTAGTTCCTGGCGGTCGAGCGGCTCACCGTGGTGGCGGCGCCCGCCGCAATCGTGGTCGCCGTGACGCCCGCCGCCTCGATCGTGGTCGCGCGCGTCCTGCCCGGCTCGACCTCGACGAAGGCGGAGGCGGTGTACGTGCGGCCCGGCCGCAGCCCGCTCAGCCGCTGCTCCAGCCGCGCCTGCGCGCCGCCGCCGAGCCGCGCGACGCGCTGCCCGAGGTCGTTGCGCTCGACGCCGACCGGCCCGGTGACGCGCCACCCGGCGAGCCGGTCGTCGTTGAAGCCCGGGTCGCGCACGCCGCTCCCCTGCCCCCAGCCCGGATCGGCCGGCTCGGGCGCCCGGCCCGGGTAGAGCACGTACGGCACGCCCGCCTCGGCGTTCAGGGTGATCTTCCCGCCGGACGGGGTGACGACGCCGGTCCGCACGCGGCCCTGGTCGGTCAGCTTGTAGACGGTCATCGGCCGGTCGGCGTCCCACGTGGTCTCGCCGCCCGCCGGGTTGACGTGGTAGTACCGGCCCTGCCACGGCAGCAGGTACGTGCCCCCGTCGAGCACCTTGCGCCCGCCGGCGAACAGCTCCCGCCTGCCGTCCCGGTACGTCCCGCGCACGCCGCCGGAGAAGACGATCTCGTCGGCGTTCCAGTCCATGATCTTGTAGTGCTGCAGGAACTTGGCCGGCAGGTTGTGCTCCCAGATGTTGCGGTAGAACGCGGTGAAGTCGTTCTCCGCCGTCCAGCCCTCGAACTCGACGATCCGCGCGTTGCCGAGGATGGGATGGGCGTTCCAGACGTCCTTCTCGTCGTTGCGGATGAAGCGGATGATCTGCGAGTTCAGCCCCTTGTTGGTGACGCCGCCGTAGTTGAGGTCGTTGGCCCAGTGCGCCCACAGCGACGAGCGCTCCAGCTTGTCCGACCATTCCGTGGTCACCTGCCAGCCCTGGGCGCGCAGCTCGGCCAGCGTGCGGTCGGCGACCCAGCCGTACGGCCTGAACACGTCCACGTACAGCACCGCGAGGTTCCTGTCGGCCTCCTGACGCAGTCGCGCGAAGCGGCCGGCGAGGCTGCCCCTGGTCAGGTCGCCGCGCTGGTCGATGAGGTAGGCCTGGTCGAGCCAGTTCCAGCCCTTGGCGTCCTTGTTCACGAGCTGCTCGTCGAAGCTCTTCGCCTCGGGGTAGGACTCGGTGGCGTTGACGTGCACCCCGAACGTGGCGTTCCAGCTCTTGCCGGCCTTGAGCAGCGTGTTGAGGTCCTTCAGGCCGCCCGCGCGGCGGTTGTAGTTGCCGCCGTAGTCGGGATGCGCCGCGTCGTGCCCCTCCGACTGGTAGCCCTTGAGCAGCGCGAGCTGGCCGAGCCCGTCGGTGGCCAGGGAGATCCGCTTGACGTCGTCCAGCGTGCGCAGGAACGGATGCGTGGCCTGGCTGGAGAAGTTGAACGGGATGTGCGCGACCACGCGGTCCTTCGTCCGCTCGGCGCCGAGCGCCTTGACCCCGATGCTCCTGAACGCGATCGCGCCGTCCTGCCAGTCCAGGGCGCCGTCGCCGTTGGCGTCGGGCGTCAGCACGACCTTCGCCCAGGGCGGCTCCTCGGTGAACGGCGCGCCCTCGGCGCGGTGGGTCCACTGGCCGCTCCACACGCCCACCCGCACGGTGCCGTCCGCGTCCTTCCTGGCCTGGTGCCAGAGCCTGGCCGCGTCCCGGTCCGTCACGCCGGAGGGCCGGTCGTAGGTCGAGTTCGACTCGACGGCGGCGGCCAGGAGCGCGGTGTTGACGATCGCGTACGTCGCGCCGGCCGGGGCCGCGTCCGGCGCGGTGGCGGCCGTGACGGGGGCGAAGACATCGGCGGTACGGGTGGAGTTCGGGTCGAGCCTGGTGAAGGCGGTGGCCGCGCCCTGCTGCGCGCTCGACACCGAGACCAGGTCGTGTCCCGGCAGGTCGATCGTGCCGACCCGGAACGCCTCGGTGTCGGCCACCGCGTCGATCCTGAACGTCGTCACCCGCCCCTTCACCCCCACGCTCGCCGTCAGCGCGACGCCGGGCAGGTCGCCGAACGTCAGCCGGTAGCGGGCGGTGGCGCCGTCGTTCCCGGTCAGGGCCACGCTCGCGGCGTGCGGCTGCCCGTTGAGCACCACGGCGGGCACGGAGGCGCTCCCGTCGAGCCAGGCGCCGGTGGCCTTGTCGGTGTAGCGCAGGATGCGGGGGAACGCCGGGTCCAGCGCCACGGTGAGCGCCGGGGAGGCGATCGTGATCGGGTCCGCCACGCCGGCGGGGCTCGGCGGCACGTTCTGCGCGGTGGGGCTGGGCGGCGGCGTGCCGGTCGGCGACGGCTCCGGGGAGGGCAGCTCGTACGTCGGCGCCGGGACAGGCGTGGGTGTGGGTACGGGTGCGGGGTCGGCGTGCGCCTGGGCGGTCATCGGCGACAACGACGTGAGCACGAGTGCGAGAGCTGCGAGGGTAACGGGACTCGGACGCATAAGGTGTCCTTCCAGGGGTCATGCGTCACACCGCTCGGGAGCCCCGATCATCACCCCGCGCCGGACCGCACGCCATGGACTTACGCGCCAGACATTTGCACTTGTCCCGAAATTTCGTCACATCGTCTGACATAAACGGTAAAGCGCGGCCCCCGAGAGGAAACCGCGCTTCACGTGCGACGCGCCGCCGATCAGCGGCGTACGCCCAGTGTCATGCCCTTGCACCGCCGATCAGCGGCGTACGCCCCGCGCCATGTCCTTGGCGAGCACCGAGATCGACGCCTGGCCCGCGGCCTCGTCGGGGGCGTCGAGGATGCGCCGGATGAACGCCGACCCCACGATCACCCCGTCGGCGTAGGACGCGACCTCGGCCGCCTGCGCGCCCGTGCCGACGCCCAGGCCCACGCACACCGGCAGGTCCGTGTGCGCCCGCGTCCGCTCGACCAGGCCCTCGGCCGCCACGTTGACGCTCTCCCTGGCACCCGTGACGCCCATCAGCGAGGCCGCGTACACGAAGCCCGTGCAGCAGTCGACGACGGCCTTGATGCGCTCCGGCGTCGAGCTCGGCGCGACCAGGAACACCGTGTCGATGCCCGCGTCCGCGGAGGCCGCGCGCCACGGCTCCGACTCCTCGGGGGTCAGGTCGGGCGTGATCGTGCCGACGCCGCCCGCGTTGGCCAGGTCACGGGCGAAACGCTCGGCGCCGTACTTGTCGATCGGGTTCCAGTACGTCATGACGAGCGTGGCGGCCCCGGTCGCGGCGACCCCCTCGACCGTGCGCATCACGTCGGCGATGCGGGTGCCGTTGACCAGCGACCTGTGCACCGCGTCCTGGATCGTCGGCCCGTCCATGAGCGGGTCGGAGTAGGGGAGGCCGATCTCGATGACGTCGCAGCCGGCCGCCACCAGGGCCGCGGCGGCGGCGACGTCGCCGCCCTTGGAGGGGAAGCCCGCGGGCAGGTAGCCGACGAGCGCGGCCCGGTTGTCCGCCTTCGCCTTGGCGAAAACCGTCTGAAGAGTCGTCATGTCTATCCGTTTCGAAGGTCGAGTCTCACCATGATGCCCTGCCTCGCGCCCGCCCAGAATCCCCCGCGCCGACGGGGGCGCAGGCGGTGCGCGGGCCGCGCGGCGAGCGGCCCGGCGCAGGCCGCCGACGCTCTTTCAGCCCCGCAGAAACACCAAGATCCCAGTCGTCGTCCCAGGAAGGTCTCAGAGGTTGAAGTACTTCATGGCCGTGCCCATGTCCTTGTCGCCGCGGCCGGAGAGGTTGACCAGGATGGTCGCCTCGGGGCCGAGCTCACGGCCCAGCTCCAGCGCGCCGGCGAGGGCGTGGGAGGACTCGATGGCGGGGATGATGCCCTCGGTCCTGGCCAGCAGCGAGAACGCGGCCATCGCCTCGTCGTCGGTCACCCCGTGGTAGGTGGCGCGGCCGGTGTCCTTCAGCCAGGCGTGCTCGGGGCCGACGCCCGGGTAGTCGAGCCCGGCGGAGATCGAGTGGGACTCGATGGTCTGGCCCTCGTCGTCCTGCAGCACGTAGGTGCGCGAGCCGTGCAGCACGCCGACCGAGCCCGCGGTGAGCGTCAGCGCGTGCTCGCCGCTGGCGAGCCCGTGCCCGGCGGCCTCGTAGCCGTGCAGCCGCACGGCCTCGTCGCCGAGGAAGGCGTGGAAGATGCCGATGGCGTTGCTGCCGCCGCCGACCGCCGCGCAGATCGCGTCGGGCAGCTCGCCGGTCAGCTCCAGCATCTGGCGGCGGGCCTCGACGCCGATGATGCGCGCGAAGTCGCGCACGATCTCGGGGAACGGGGCCGGCCCGGCCACCGTGCCGAACAGGTAGTGGGTGGTGTCGACATTGGTCACCCAGTCGCGGAACGCCTCGTTGATGGCGTCCTTCAGCGTCTGCGAGCCGTTGGTCACCGGCACCACGGTGGCGCCGAGCAGCTTCATCCTGGCCACGTTGAGCGCCTGGCGCTCGCAGTCGACCGCGCCCATGTAGATGACGCACTCCAGGCCGAGCAGGGCGGCCGCGGTGGCCGTGGCCACGCCGTGCTGGCCCGCGCCGGTCTCGGCGATCACCCGCTTCTTGCCCAGCCGCTTGGTCAGCAGGGCCTGGCCGAGCACATTATTGATCTTGTGCGCGCCGGTGTGGGTGAGGTCTTCCCGCTTGAGCACGATCCGCGCGCCGCCGGCCTGCTCGCTGAAGCGCGACACGTCGGTCAGCGTGGTGGGCCGGCCGGCGTAGGTGCGCAGCAGGTGGTCGAACTCGCGCAGGAACTCCGCGTCGTTCTTGGCCTTCTCGTAGACCGCGGCGACCTCGTCGAGCGCCGGGATGAGCGCCTCCGGCACGTAGCGGCCGCCGAAGATGCCGAACTTGCCGTGCACGTCGGGGTCGTCGCCGCGCGCGCCGTTGCCGGCCAGGTCGGCGGCGGTCAGGATGGAGCCTTCGTATGCCACTGCTATCCCTCTGCTGAGTGGTCGGGGCGCGTCGATGGATGGGCGCCGGCGGTCACCAACGCCTCCACTGCCTTGCGCGGGTCCTTGCCGGTGACCAGGCTCTCCCCCACCAGAACGGCGTCGGCGCCGCCCCTGGCGTAGGCGAGCAGGTCGTGCGGGCCGCGCACGCCCGACTCGGCAATCTTGATCACATTATCGGGGATCTTCGGCGCCAGCTTCGCGAAGACGTCGCGGTCGACCTCGAGTGTCTTCAGATTGCGGGCGTTGATCCCGATGACCCGCGCGCCGGCGGCGACCGCCCGCTCGAGCTCCTCTTCGGTGTGCACCTCGACCAGCGGGGTGAGCCCGATGGACGCGGCCCGCTCGATCAGCGACACCAGCGCCTCCTGCTCCAGGCAGACGACCATGAGCAGCGCCAGGTCGGCGCCGTAGGCCCGGGCCTCCCAGAGCTGGTAGGAGGTGAGGATGAAGTCTTTGCGCAGGATGGGGATGTCGACCCGGGCGCGAACCGCCGCCAGGTCGTCGAGGCTGCCCCCGAACTTGCGCTGCTCGGTCAGCACGCTGATGACGTGCGCGCCGCCGGCTTCGTAGTCGGCGGCCAGCGCGGCCGGGTCGGCGATCGCGGCGAGCGCGCCCTTGGACGGGCTGGACCGCTTGACCTCGGCGATCACCGAGATCCTGTCGCCCCCGAGTGCGGCCATGGCGTCCCTGGGCGCGTGGGCCCGCTCGGCTCGCTGCTTGAGCTCGTCCATGGAGACGGCCTGCTGACGTGTGGCGAGGTCAGCGCGCACCCCGTCGAGGATGTCGTCGAGGACACTCGGCCCTTCCGTCCGCTCACTCACGCGCTGGGGTCCCTCCGGTCGACAGTGGGGGCGGCGGAGAGTTCGCTTCGCGTCCGCTCTCTGCCTGTCCTGCGATGGTATCGGCCCCACTGAGGTCACCTCACCACAGGCCCCGAGTAAAACTGCCTCAGGGAGCGAGGAACGCTCCGAAAGGCAGATTACGGACGACCCAGTAGACCATGACGATCGCGATGAACCCCCAGAGCCACGCCGGATGCGCCAGCGTCGTGCGTCTCGGCCTGCCCTGCCAGGCGCGCAGGACCCACCTGCCCCACCAGAACAGCAGGAACGGGATCATCGCCATGGCGAGCGGGTTGAGCCCCAGCGCCGCGACCGGGTCGAGGTGGGCCAGCGCGTGCATCGTGCGCAGCGTGCCGCAACCCGGGCAGTAGAGGCCCGTGATCCACAGGAACGGGCACGTCGGATAGTGCCCCGGCTGGTTGGGGTCGACCATGCCGACGAAGGCGAACGCGGCCCCCGCGCCGGCCGCAACACCGAGCGGCCCGAGCAGGCCTTTGAGGCGGTCAGTGCCGCGCCGCCCGGTGGTTGCGATGCTCATGCTCCTAGTATCCGCCTTCCCGTACGTGCCGGTCCCCGTGCTCCGCGGCCTAGTACGTGGTGGACGGCACGCTGGCGGCGAGCAGGATGAACACCACGACGTAGAAGATGATGAGCAGGACGATCGCGATGCCGCCGAAGATCAGGCTGCGCTTCCACCACGTCTTGGCTTCCTCGGCCGCCTGCATCGCGCCCTGGAAGTCGCCGACCTGCCACTTGGAGTTCACCTGCGACGACTTCACGATCGCGACGATGCCCAGCGGGAGGCAGCAGAACAGGGTGGTGAGGATGGCCGGGACAAGCTGGTTGTCGGGCGGGTTGCCGCCGCCGCCCGGGGCGCCGCCGTAACCGCCGGGGCCGCCGTAGCCGCCACCGCTCGGGGGCTGCTGACCGTAGCCGCCACCGTAACCGCCACCGCTCGGGGGCTGCTGGCCATAGCCGCCACCGCTGGGCGGCTGCTGACCGTAACCGCCGCCACCGCTCGGGGGCTGCTGGCCGTAACCGCCGCCGCCACTCGGGGGCTGCTGGCCGTAACCGCCACCCCCGCTAGGGGGCTGCTGACCATAGCCGCCACCGGGCGGCTGGGAGCCGTAGCCACCGTCGCCCTGGTTTCCGTAACTCATACTAATGACCCCTCATGTCGTCATTTTTGAGGTGAGTTGCGCGCGGCAGCCTAGCGAGAAACCATCTTCTACGAGGACTAACGTCCATTTTGCGGACAATTCGTAATCGGACCGCAAGCGGGTCGTCACGGTCCGGCTACGTAGAGGGCAGGTTACCGACCGGTCAGTAGTCGTACGAAGAGGAGGCCGCCGCGCTCAGCCCGATGAGGGAGAGCAGCATGCCGCCGAAGATCAGCCAGCCCAGCACCCAGAGCACGACGGTGATGTACGAGGTCACGAGGCCGCCGACGGCCATCCCCGAGCCTTCCTCACCCGTGCGCTTGATCCGGTTGAGCGCGATGTGCCCGAGGATCACACCGGGGATGCTGGTGATGCCGCAGAAGATCAGGCCGATGATGCCCAGGACGAGCGAGGCCACCGCCATGCCGTTGGTCGACCGGGGAGCCTGGGGCATGCCGTACTGGCCGTAGCCCGGCTGACCGTAACCCGGCTGGCCGTAACCGGGCTGACCGTAACCGGGCTGACCGTAGCCCGGCTGATCGTAACCGCCGCTCGGCGGCTGCTGGCCGTACGCGCCCGAGCTGGGGGGCTGCTGGCCGTAACCGTAGCCGCCGCCGCTGGGGGGCTGCTGACCGTAGCCGCCGCCGCTCGGGGGCTGCTGACCGTAGCCGCCGTTCGCCGGGTCCTGCCCGTAGCCGCCGCCCCCGCTCTGCGGCTGCTGACCATAGCCGTAACCGCCGCCACTGGGCGGCTGCTGACCGTATCCTCCACCGGGCGGCTGCGCGCCGTAGCCGCCGCTACCGCCCTGGTCCCCGTAGCTCATGCGCTTGGCTCCTCAAGTGTTCGTGGCGTGTTGCAACGGCAGCTTATTGAGAAAAGGTTTGCCAAGGAGACAGAGGTTCAGAACAGTAGAGATTTCGTCATCACCCGGATCTCAGCGCGAATCGGTCGGGTCGTCTCCCCTGTCGAGCGCGTCCCAGAGCGCCTTGTCGTCGCCGGCCTCCACCCGGGGCTTGCCGGCCTCCCGCTCGTAGCGTCCCGACATGCCCGCCCACCTGCCGCCGCGCAGGATCGCGAGCACCCCGCCGGCGAGCACGAGGAGCGCTCCCGTGGCCGCGACGGCGGGCCACACGGGGACGATCTCCCACGGCAGGTCGGTGGCGCCGTGCAGGACGTTGCGATCGCGCAGCGCGTCGGCCACGGTGGCGCCGCTCAGCGCCGTCCACGTGCCCGCCGCCGCGCCGGCCCCGCACAGGGCGAGCAGGCCGCCGACGATGCGGCGCCCGGCCCCCTTGGTGGCCAGCACGGCCACCACCCCCGCCAGGCCGGCCAGGGCGAGAGGCGTCAGCACGGGGGCGAGGCCGCCGCCCGTGGGCGGCCCCGCGTCCGCGCCGCTCTGCGGGATGCTCACCCAGGCGCGGCCGGCGGCGAGCAGCACGAGCGCGCAGCCGAGCGCGGTCATCGCCACCCAGCCCCACAGCTCGCCCCGCGGCTCGCCCCGCCCCTTGCCGGGCTCGACTGCCCCTGTCGGACTCTGGGCCGGACGCTGGGGTTCGGCCGGACGCTCGGGTTCCATCGGAGTCCGCCTAGCCGAGTGAGACGTCGAGTGCGCCGGCGTCGAAGCAGGTGCGGTCGCCGGTGTGGCAGGCCGCGCCGGTCTGGTCGACCTTGAGGAGGATGGTGTCGCCGTCGCAGTCGAGCGCCACGCCCTTGACGTGCTGGACGTGGCCGGAGGTGCCGCCCTTCACCCAGAACTCCGCCCGGCTCCTGGACCAGTAGGTAGCCTTGCCGGTGGTCAGCGTCCGGTGCAGCGCCTCGTCGTTCATCCAGGCCAGCATGAGCACCTCGCCGGTGTCGTACTGCTGGGCGATCGCGGGGACGAGACCGTCGGGGTTGCGCTTCAACCTGGCGGCTATCTTGGGGTCGAGGGACATGCTGCCATTCAACCAGCCCGCCTCCGCGCCTTCGTCACCGCCGCGACCACCGTGGTCGCCTCCGATGGAGGAGGTCAAGCCAGCGCCTGGGAGAGCGTGTCGTAGATGGGGAACAGCGGCGCGAGGTTCGTCCTGCGCAGCCGGCGCAGCACCTGCCCGTCCGGCGCCACCAGGGCCATCGTCCCGTCCCTGTCCCGCAAGGCGGCCAGCTGACGGACCAGGACGCCCAGGCCCGTCGTGTCGATGAAGGTCAGCGCGGTCAGGTCGACCACCAGCCGGGGGCCGTGCGTCTGCACCGCTTCGTCGAGGCATCTTCGTACCTTCGAGACATTGTCCACGTCCACCTCGCCCGCGAGGCTGACCACCACGAGCTCGCCGTGTTGACGTCGCGTCATTTCCAGCACATCCACGCCCATGCTCCTCACAACCCCTCCCCGCGGGGGCACTCCCCGCCGCCCCAGATCTCCGCGCTTCCCCCAAAGCGCGGAAGAGCCGACTTGTCCGTCACGGAGAGCAAGCGTCCCGCTACGGCGGCTCCGCGGAAAAGCTACACCTGTCCGCCGTCGGTCACGGTGGGTTTTGCAGAGAATGCGCTACGTGATGACTCTCAGGAGAGTATTTTCTGGGGCGACGCGTGCTAGGGGGAGGACACGATCGTGGTGCACGTCGATGGCTCCGTTCTGGATCCCGACCTGGGGGATCACGTCTGCCTGCCGTTCGAGGGCGAGCGGGAGCGAATGACGGCGACCAGAGATTTCACCCTGAACGGGCTGCGCCGCCGTACCAGGGTGGTGCTCGTCACGCACACGGACAGCCCCGAGCGGACGCGCGCCTGGCTGGCGCCGCTGATCCCGGGGTTCGCCGACGCGGAGTCGGCCGGGCAGATCGAGATCCTGGCCTGTTCCCACGGCCACGCCACGGACGGCTGCCTCGGCCCGGACCGGGTGTTCGGCGAGCTGGCCGAGGCCAGCGACCGGGCCCGCAGGCACGGCCAGCACGGCGTGTACGCCCTGATCGACGCGTCCTGGGGCGTACAGGACGCATCGGGGCAGGCGGCGCTGGAGGCGGCGGCCAACGACCTGTTCGCCGAGCGCCGGCTGGCGGCCGTGTGCCAGTACGACCGCGGCCTCTTCCCCCGTGACGCCATCGACCTGGCCACCTCCGTGCACCCGATCGCGCCCGACCAGGCGTTGTTGCGCTTCGCCAGCACCTGGTCGCCCAGAGGGCTGCGGATCTGGGGCGACGTCGACCTCACCAACCGGCAGGCGTTCGCGTCGGTGCTGGCGCGGCTGGAGAAGGAGCCGGCGGAGGTCGTGATCGACGCCTCCCAGCTCGACTTCATCGACGCGGGCTCGGCCCAGCTGCTCACGCTCACGGCCCTGGCCAGGGCGCCCGGCTCCACCGTGGTCGTCTGCCGCGAGTCCATCGCCCGGGTGCTCCGGCTGATCAGGGCGGATGAGTTCATCGTCGTCCGCCGCGTGGGCGATGTGTAGGCAGGTGCTCTGCGCGGGCTTCGCGCGCGGGCGCATCACCTTCCTGCGCAGGGCTGTCGCCGAGCACGCCGCGTACGAGGGGCTGACCGGCCGGCAGCTGGAGGACTTCGTGCTGGCGGTCAACGAGATCACTACGAACGCGGTCGTGCACGGGGGCGGGCACGGGAGGCTGCGGCTGTGGTCGCACGACGGGCGGTTGTGGTGCGAGGTCACCGACGAGGGGCCGGGGCTGCCCGCGGGGTGGATGAGCGACGCCCAGCCGCCCGCGGGGTTCGAGTTCCGCGGGCGGGGGCTGTGGCTGACGCGGATGCTCTGCGAGCACATCACGATCGTGTCCGGGCCCAGGGGCACGACCGTCACGTTCGCCGCCGTGTCCGACTGAACCGCCGTGTCCGACTGAACCGCCGTGTCCGACTGAACCCCGCGCCCGGCTGAACCGCCGTCCGCGGGTGGGTCAGGAGTGCGCGGCCGAGATCCAGGAGGCGTGCAGGTCGGCGTACACGCCCGGCTCCTGGACCAGCTCGGCGTGCGACCCGCGCTGCACGAGCCGGCCGGCGTCGAACACCAGCACCTCGTCGGCGTTCTCCGCCGTGGACAGCCGGTGCGCGATCGAGATCGCCGTACGGCCGCGCGTGACGCCTTCCAGCGCCCTGGCCAGGCGCACCTCCGTGGCCGGGTCCACCGCCGAGGTGGCCTCGTCCAGCAGGAGCAGGTCGGGGTCGGCGAGGTAGGCGCGCGCCAGCGCGACGAGCTGCCGCTCGCCCGCCGACAGCGACTCGCCGCGCTGCCCCACGGCCGTGTCCAGGCCGGCGGGCAGGCCCTCCAGCCAGTCGGTCAGGCCCAGCTCGGTCATCGCCAGCCGGATCTCCTCGCCGGTCGCCGACGGCTTGCCGTAGCGGATGTTCTCCTCCAGCGTCCCGTCGAACAGGAAGCCGTCCTGCGGCACCATGACGATCCGCTCACGCAGCGAGGAGAAGCGGATGTCGCGCAGGTCGTGGCCGTCGACGGTGACGCTTCCCGAGACGGGGTCCATGAGGCGGGTCAGGAGCTTGGCGAACGTGGTCTTGCCCGACCCCGTCTCCCCCACCACCGCGATGCGGGAGCGCGGCGGGATCGTCAGCGCGACCTCGCGCAGCACCGGCACGCCGCCCGGATAGGAGAAGTGAACGTCGTGGAAGGCGACGGAGATGGGGCCGCGCGGCAGGCTGACCCCCTTGTCGCCGGGGTCGGCCACGTCCGGCGGAGTGTCGATCACGCCGAGGATGCGGCGCCAGCCCGCGACGGCGTTCTGGGCCTCGTTCAGCACCTCGGTGGCGGTCTGCAGCGGTGAGACGAACAGGGTGACCAGGAACAGGAACGCGATCAGCTCCCCCTGCGTGATGTCGCCCGACAGGCCGAGCCGCACGCCGAGCAGCACGATCCCGGCGATGGCCGTGGCGGCCACGATCTCGGTCAGCGGGAAGACGAAGCCGACGATGGTCTGCGCCCTGATCTGGGCGCTCCTGGTGGAGTCCACGGCCTTGTCGATGCGTTCGGCGGTACGGCGCTCGGAGGCGTACGCCCTGATGACGGCCGCCCCGACGACGGACTCGCTGACCGCGGCCAGCATGTCGCCGGTGCGTTCGCGCACGATCGTGTAGGCCTGCGACAGCAGCTTCTGGAAGCGCGGCAGCGCGATCATCAGCGGCACGAAGCAGGCCCACACCAGCAGCGTGAGCTGCCAGGAGTAGACGAACATGAGCACCGTGGCCACGAAGAGCTGGCCGAACGCCACGATGATCATCAGCCCGCCCCACTGCATGAACGTGCTGATCTGGTCGATGTCGTTGGTGACACGCGAGACCAGGGCGCCGCGGCGCTCGGTGTTCTGGGTGAGCACGGACAGGTCGTGGACGTGGCGGAATCCGCGTACGCGCAGCGTCGCCAGCGAGGACTCCGTCGCCTTGTAGAGGCGGACGTTCATGACGTAGGCGGCCAGGGCCGTGAGCACCACGGCCGCCGCGCAGATCAGGACGGCCCGGGTGATGTACGGAAGGTCCGGCGTGCCGCCCTTGAGCCCGGTGTCGATCGTCTGCTGGACCGCGATCGGCACGATGATCTTGCCGGCGGTGGCGGCGACGGCCAGGAGGAGCGTGACCCCCAGGCCCTTGCGGAACTCCGGCGTGAGCGTGAGCCCCTGCCGGATCGTGGCCAGCGCGGAACGTTCCGAATGCGCCTGGATGCCCTGCGCCGTCATGCGCTGACCTCTTCCTCTTCGTCCCCGGCGGTCAGGTCTTCGTCACCTGTGCGCACGTCTCTCTCACCCGGCACCTCATGGAGGCTCGCACGGGCTCCTTCGTCGGCGGGGACGTCGATGGCGGCCCGCTCGGCCTCCTCGCGCTCGTAGGCGGTGACCAGGTTCCGGTAGCCGGCGCAGCGCGCGATCAGCTCGTCGTGCGGCCCGCGGTCCAGGACCCGGCCCTTGTCCAGGTAGACGACCTCGTCGGCGAGGGCGATCGTGGCCATGCGGTAGGCGACGACCACGACGGTCGACGCCTCGGCCGCGTCGCGCAGGCCGTACAGGATCTTGGCTTCGACCTGCGGGTCCACGCTGGAGGTGGCGTCGTCGAGGATGAGCAGGCGCGGGCGGCGCACCACCGCGCGGGCCAGGGCCAGGCGCTGGCGCTGGCCGCCGGACAGCGACGTGCCGCGCTCGCCGACCCGCGTGTCGAGCCCGCCGGCCAGCCGGCCGACGAACCCGTCGGCCTGCGCGAGCCGCAGGGCGTCCCACACGTCCTCGTCGCCGGCGTCCGCTCCGAGCGCGACGTTGCCGCGCACGGTGTCGTCGAACAGGAACGTCTGCTGCGGCACCAGCGCCACCGAATCGGCCAGGCCGCCGTAGGGCAGCTCGCGCACGTCCACGCCGTCGAGCAGCACCTTTCCCGAGTCGGGGTCCACCAGCCGGACGAGCAGTTGCACGAGCGTGGACTTGCCCGACCCGGTGGGCCCGACCAGGGCGACGGTACGGCCGGCGGGCACGTCGAAGGTGACGCCGTGCAGCACCTCGGCTTCGCCGTAGGCGTAGGAGACGCCGGAGATCTCCAGCGCGGCGGGCGACGGGGAGGCCGGGGCGCTCTGGCCGCCGTACTCCATGGAGCCGGTCGCCTCCAGCACGGCCTGCACCCGCTGCCAGCCGACGACGCTGCGCGGCAGCTCGGCCAGCACCCAGCCGAGCGCCCTGATCGGGAAGGCCAGCAGCGTGAACAGGTAGGCCACCTGCACCAGCGCGCCGGAGTCGATCGCGCCGCCGGACAGGCGCGTCGCGCCGACGGCGAGCACCGCGAGCACGCCGAGCGTGGGCAGCGCCTCCAGCATCGGGTCGAAGAGGCCGCGCACGCGGCCGACCGCGATGTTGGCGTCACGCAGCTCGTGGGCGCGCCGCCGGAACCGGTCGGTCTCCAGGTCCTCCCTGCCGAGCGTCTTGACGACGAGCGCGCCGTCGAAGCTCTCGTGCGCGATCTCGCTGACCTCCGCGCGCAGTTGCTGCGCGCGGGTGGCCAGCGGGCTGAGCTTGCGCTGATAGACCAGGTTAAGTACGGCGATGGCCGGAAAAATCAGGAAACCGACCAGCGCGAGCACGATGTCGGTGAACACCATCGCGATCGCCGCCGTGAACAGCATGACGATCACGCCCACGGCCATCGGCAGCGGCGCCAGCGGCGCCCAGGCGGCCTCGGCGTCGGCGCTGGCGTTCGACAGCAGCTGCCCGGTCGGGTGGCGGTGGTGCCAGGACAGCGGCAGCCGCAGGTACTGCTTGGTCACGTCCCTGCGTGACCTGGCCTGCATGCGGTACTGCAGGACGCCGGCCAGGATGCGCCGCCCGGCGACGCCGAACGCCTTCAGCAGGGCCGCGCCGAAGATGAGGAATGCCGCGGTCCACAGCGCGCCCGAGGCGACGCGCCCATCTCTGAAGGCCGGCAGGACCACGTTCTGCGTCGCCCAGCCGAGTGCCCAGGCGGAGGCGACGGTCATGCCGCCGTAAATCGCGCTGGCCAGCACTGCCAGCGCGAACACCGCCCTCTCGGTACGAATGGCCACCCCAAGGACCCGCAGCCCTTGACGCATGACGGCCGAGGTGACCTTGCTCGCCACTCGGTTGGGTTCCTTTCAAATCTGACATTTCTACCTATGTCCCTATCACGTCTGATCAACGGGTTATTCCCACAGGTACGCTTGGCCGCGTGACTCATGCTCGTGGCGAACGCTCCTCGATCTGCGATCTGTTCGAGCGCCTCGGCCCGGACGCGCCGACTCTGTGCGCGGGCTGGACCACGTACGACCTGGCCGCGCACCTCGTGCTGCGCGAGCGCAGGCCCGACGCGATGGGCGGCATCGCGCTCAAGCCCCTGGCCGGCTACACCGCCTCGGTCCAGAACGGGCTCAAGGCCCGCCACCCCTATCCCGAGCTGGTCGGCCTCGTACGCAAGCCGGGCGGCGTCTACGGCCTGCTGCCCTTCCTCGACGACGCCGTCAACACGCTCGAATACTTCGTCCACCACGAGGACGTGCGCCGGGCCCAGCCGTCGTGGGAGCCCCGCGAGCTGCCCGCCGACCTCGACGAGCTCGTCTGGAAGCGGGTCTCGGCCGGCGCCCGGCTCATGCTGCGCAAGTCACCGGTGGGCGTGGTGCTGCACCGGCTCGGCGGGGGCGTGGCACTCGGCGGCCGGCGCCAGGGGCCCAAGGTGGAGGTGACGGGCGCGGCGTCGGAGCTGCTGATGTTCAGCTTCGGGCGGCAGACGCACGCCCGCGTGGAGCTCACCGGCGAGCCCGAGTCCATCGAGCTGCTGCGCAGCGCCTCCCTCGGCGTATAGCCGCGCGGCCTTCTGAGGCGCACAGCCGCGCGGCGTCGCTGAGCGTCCGGCGTCGCTGGGCGTCCGGCGTCGCTGGGCGTACCGCCTTCCGGGGGTGTACAGCCTTTCTAGGTGTACAGCCGCTCGCCGACGGTGGCCTGGGCCAGCCTGCGCAGCGAGGCGATCAGCGTGTCGCCCACCGAGGTGCCGATGACCACGATCTCGACCGCGCGCTCGCGATCGCTCACGTCGCCGCCGAGCAGGCGCAGGTCCGCCTCGGCGATCTGCTCCGCGGCGTCGGCGTAGGCGTCCAGGGCGTCGAGCATGTCCTCGCGCCCGACCTCCTCCAGGGTGGCCAGCACGCCGACGGCCGTGCGGTAGGCGGGGTCGCCGGTCCTGATCCGCCAGCCGCGCCTGGCCAGCAGCTCGTGCAGGCGGTCCTCGGCCCGGTCCTTGTACGGCCCCGAGCGCGGCTCCCTGCGCGGCGTCACGGTCTTCTGCGCCGCGCCGAGCAGGTCGAACGCCTCCAGCTCCGGATTGTCGATCCTGGCCATCAGGTCGCGGATGACCGCGATGGACAGATCGCCGTACTCCACCAGCGCCCGTACGAGCTTGAGCCTCCGTACGTGCTCGTCGCTGTAGTCAGCCTGGTTGCGGCCCGTGGGCCGGCCAGGAGCGACGAGGCCCTCCCGCATGTAGTACTTGATCGTCGGCACCGGGATGCCCGTCGTTTCACTGAGCTCCGCCATCCGCACGTATTTCACGCTCCCTCTTGTCGTACACGGATAGCTTAGCTATAGATAGTGATAAGTAGCACTATCCACTATCCAAAACGGAGGCTTCCCATGATCGCCTGGCACCGTCCCCTGATGCTCTTCGCCGCCACCATGGCCGGGCTGAGCCTCGTCCTCCTGGTCCTGGTGGTCGCCGACCCGCGCACGCTCGACGGCATCCCGATCTGGATCAAGCCGATGAAGTTCACGATCTCCTTCGCCCTCTACTCCTTCACCTGGGCCTGGTTACTCTCACAGCGGCACCGGGCGGGGCGGACGAGCTGGTGGATGGGCACGGCGCTGGTCGTCGCCGGCCTGGGCGAGGTGGCCCTCATCGCCTTCCAGGCGGCGCGCGGCCGGCACAGCCACTTCAACGAGGCCACCGCGCTCGACGGGTGGATCTGGATCGCCATGGGGGCCACGATCGGCGTCCTCATGCTCGCCAACCTCATCGCCGCGCTCTTCGTGATCATCGATCGCCAGGCGGACCGGGTGAGCACCTGGACGGTCCGGCTCGGCCTGATCGTCTCCACGATCGGCATCGCCTCCGGCGGCCTGATGGTGACCGGAGTGCCCGGGCAGACGTGGGCGGAGGACTTCGCCGGGGCCCACAGCGTAGGCGTGGCCGACGGCGGGACCGGGCTGCCGCTGGTGGGCTGGAGCACGATCGGCGGCGACCTGCGCGCGCCGCACTTCGTGGGCATGCACGCGCTGCAACTGCTCCCCCTGTTCGCGCTGCTGCTCACCGCCCTGTCCGCGCGCTACGCGGTGCTGCGCCAGGAGCAGGTCAGGCTCCGGCTGGTGCTCGTCGCGGGCGGCACGTACGGTGGCCTGTTCCTGCTCATCCTGTGGCAGGCGCTGCGCGGGCAGCCGCTGATCCACCCGGACGCCGTGACCCTGGCCGCACTGGCCGCCCTGGCCGCCGCCGCACTCACCGGCGCGCTCGTCGCACTCCGCCGCGGAAAGGCTCTCGTCGCATGACCGCGCCCCGCTCCAGCCCTACCGGCCTTAGGACCGCATGCCGCCCGAGGAGGCAGCTCACCCCATGACCGCGTTCCTGTTCGATCTCAGCTTCTACGTGGCCGCGCCGTTCTGGGCGCTGATGATCCTGGCGCCCGGCTGGCGGGTCACCCGGGCGATCGCCGGCTCGCCGCTGATCGTGCTGCCCGCCGTGGCGGTCAACCTGATCTTGATGGTGCCGCTGTTCGCGGAATTCTGGCCGGTGGTGACACAGCCGTCACTAGAAGGTCTGGTCAGCCTGGCGACTCGCCCGGAAGCACTCGCCGCATTGTGGGCGCAGATCATCGCCTGGGACCTGTTCGTGGGCCGGTGGATGTATCTCGACAGCCGGGAAAAGAACGTCCATCCCCTGGTCATGGCACCTATGCTGCTCGCCACGATCCTGCTGTCGCCGATCGCCCTGCCGGCCTATCTCCTCCTGCGCGTCATCATCGCGCAAATCCCGGCGCGACAGGCGCTCACGCCAGAGCTCTAGCCCTTACCATGGCATAGGAAAGAAGCCCCCCGGTTAGGATCATGAACATCTTCACAGAAGATGCCAGTGATCGCCCAGATCCGGGTATATACGGCTGGGAATGGACTGCAGGAGGCCCCCCATGCAGGTCAAGAAGGTGATCACCTACGTGGCTGTCGCGTTCGTGGTCTTCTACCTGTTCACCCGGCCGGCCCAAGCCGCCGCCGCGGTCAACGGTGTGTTCGACGGAATTCTTCAGGGAGCCAATCAGTTGGCCGTATTCTTCTCGAGTGTTCTGACCTGACGGGTGGTTCTGTCTGCGTCAGGTGCTTCCCCGCGCTGCCAGATCGTGTTACGCAGGCAGGATGAGAGATCGCCCTAGCGGCACCAAGATCAATCAGCTCGATCCCAACGCGCGGCGCATCCTCGAGCGAACCGAGCTCGAGGGCATCGAGCTGATCCGTTTCCTGTACGCCGACCACGGTGGCGTGATTCGTGGCAAGGCGGCATCCCGGTCCCGGCTGGCCGAACGGCTCGACACGGGCATCGGGCACACGGTGGCCATGATGGCGATGAACATGCTCGACCAGCTCCAGGACGTCGAGCACATGGGTCCGGTGGGCGAAGTACGCATCGTCCCCGACCCCGCCACGTACGTCCCGTTGCCGCACGCCCCGGGCGCGGCCGCGATGCTGTCGGACCTCCGCCAGCCGGACGGTTCGCCGTGGGGAGCGTGTGCCAGGACGTTTCTCAAGGACGCGATCGCCGAGCTCGCGACCGAGGGATACTCGATGGTCGCCGCGTTCGAGCCGGAGTTCACTCTCGGCCGCCGTCTGCCCGACCCGGCGGGCGGCCCCGACCGGCTGGTGCCGCTCGACGACTCGCTCTGCTATGCCAACGCGGGGTTCGACACCGCGCACGACTACACCGTCAAGCTCATCCGCGCCCTGGAGACCCAGGGCCTGCGGGTCGAGCACTACCACCCCGAGCTGGGGCCCGGTCAGCAGGAGCTGTCGGTACGCCACGCGCCCGCGCTGCGCGCCGCCGACAACCACGTCCTCTACCGGGAGACCGTGCGCGGTGTGGCCATGCGCATGCAGATGTGGGCCACGCTGGCGCCCAAGCCGCTGGCCGACCAGGCGGGCAACGGCGCGCACCTGCATCTGTCGCTGTGGCGCGAGGGCCAGAACGTCTTCGCCGACGAGAGCGAGGTGCGCGACGGCTTCATCGGCGGCCTGATCGCCCACCTGCCCGCCCTGACCGCGCTGACCTGCGGCAGCGTCAACAGCTTCCGCCGCCTGACTCCCCGTACGTGGGCCAGCGCGTACGCCGTCTACGGCCCCGACAACCGGGAGGCCGCGGTACGCGTGTGCTCCCCGCTGGGCGAGAGCGGCGAGCCGAACCTGGAGCTGAAGCCGTCGGACTCCTCCGCCAACCCGTACCTGTCGCTGGGGGCCGTCATCCACGCGGGCCTCGACGGGATCCGGCGCAAGCTCGACCCCGGGGCCGCGGTGGACGTGGACCCGGACACCCGGCCCGGCCACTACCCGCGCCTGCCGGCCTCGCTGGATGAGGCGCTGGACGCGCTGGAGGCCGACGAGGTGCTCATGGAGGCGCTCGGGCCGCTGCGGCGCAGCGCGTACCTGGCGGTCAAGCGGTCGGAGGCGGCGGCGTTCGGTGCCAAGAACGTCTCCTACGAGCTCTTCCACCACCTGCGGGTCTTCTGACCACGACCGTCCCGCCAGCACCGTCCCCGGACCGGACCCGCGCCGTTCCGCCCGGCACCGCACCGTCCCGGCCGAAGGGCCACACCGTTCCGGCTACACCGCGCCCTTCCGGACCGGAATCCGCACCGTTCCGGCCAGCACCACACCCGTCCCGGACCGGAATCCGCACCGTTCCGGCCGGCACCACACCGTCCCGGCCCGGGGTCCGCGCCGTTCCGGCTGGGGTTGTGCACCCGGCGTGCCGGGCCTCGCCGGGGGCGCATGGCGGAAGCGCCGGAGCGTCCTGCCCCTGCGGGCGGGCTAGCGGACCGGGTGGCCGGCCATCCGGAGCGTGTCCTTGACCTCGGAGATCTTCAGCGTGCCGAAGTGGAACACGCTGGCCGCGAGCACCGCGTCGGCCCCGGCCGCCACGGCGGGCGGGAAGTCCTCCAGCCGGCCCGCGCCGCCGCTGGCGATCACCGGCACCCGCACGGCCGCCCTGACCGCCCGCAGCATCTCCAGGTCGTAGCCGTCGAGCGTCCCGTCACCGTCCATGGAGTTGAGCAGGATCTCGCCCACGCCCAGCTCCTCGCCGCGCGCCGCCCACTCCACGGCGTCGATCCCCGTGCCGCGCCGCCCGCCGTGCGTGGTCACCTCGAAGCCGCTCGCCGTGCCCGGCGCCCGCCGCGCGTCCACCGACAGCACGACGCACTGGGCGCCGAACCGCCGCGAGGCCTCGGTGAGCAGCTCGGGCCTGGCGATGGCGGCCGTATTGAGCGACACCTTGTCCGCTCCGGCCCGCAGCAGCTGGTTGATGTCCTCGTTCGAACGCACGCCACCGCCGACCGTGAGCGGGATGAACACCTGCTCGGCGGTCCTGCGCACCACGTCCAGCATGGTCTCCCGCTCGCCGGAGGACGCCGTGATGTCGAGGAAGGTGAGCTCGTCGGCCCCCTCCTCGTCATAGCGCCTGGCCAGCTCGACGGGATCGCCCGCGTCGCGCAGGTTCTCGAAGTTGACGCCCTTGACCACCCGGCCGGCGTCCACGTCGAGACAGGGGATGACTCTTACCGCCACGGTCATGTTCGAAGTGCCTCGATCTCGATCTCGACCAGCATCCTGGGATCGACCAGGCCGGCCACCCGCACTCCGGTGCAGGCGGGGCGGACCTTGCCGAAGACCTCGCCGATGGCCCGGCCGGCGAGGTCGAAGTGGCGCTGCTCCACCACGTAGTAGCGCACCATGACGACGTCCTCGCGGGTCAGGCCGCCCATCAGGACGGCCTCCAGCGCGATGTCGATCGCGGTCAGGCTCTGCTTGTAGGCGTCGCCCACGTGACGGACCTCACCGTCGACCGTGGCCGTGCAACCGGACACGATCACCCGCTCGCCCGCCACGACAGCGCGAGCGTAGCCGTACTTCTCCTCCCAGATGCCGCCCGAAAACACCCGGAAACCGGTGCTTTCCATGCCGATGTTGCTGACGCTCATCTCGCCCCCTCCCGGCGAAGCTACACGCGTACCGCGGCCAGCGCGTCTTCCAGAGTGAACGCGTGAGCGTACAGGGCCCTGCCCACGATCGCGCCCTCCACTCCGTCCGGGACGAGAGAAGCGAGTGAGACCAGGTCATCGATGGAGGAAACGCCTCCGCTGGCCACGACAGGCTTGTCGGTACGGGCGCAGACCTGGCGGTAGAGGTCCAGGTTCGGGCCCTGGAGCATGCCGTCCTTGGTCACGTCGGTGATCACGTAGCGGGGGCAGCCGTCGGACTCCAGCCGGTCGAGCACCTCCCACAGGTCTCCCCCGTCCTCGGTCCAGCCGCGGGCGGCCAGCGTGGTGCCGCGTACGTCGAGGCCGACCGCGATCCTGTCGCCGTACTCGGCGATGACCTTCCGGCACCAGTCGGGCCTCTCCAGCGCGGAGGTGCCGATGTTGACCCGGCGGCAGCCGGTGGCCAGCGCGGCGGCCAGGGAGTCGTCGTCGCGGATGCCGCCGGACAGCTCCACGTTGACGTCGACCTTGCCGACGACCTC
Source organism: Nonomuraea rosea (assembly GCF_039539705.1). NCBI lineage: Bacteria > Bacillati > Actinomycetota > Actinomycetes > Streptosporangiales > Streptosporangiaceae > Nonomuraea > Nonomuraea rosea. The sequence continues at coordinate 70,303 of NZ_BAABDQ010000042.1, forward strand.
CGCGATCAGCTCCCGGTTGGTGCCGCGGCCGAAGGCGGCGTCGAGGTCGACGAGATGGATCCACTCGGCGCCCGCCTCCTGCCAGGCCATCGCGGCGGCGAGCGGCTCTCCGTAGCCGGTCTCGGTCCCGGCCTCGCCCTGGACCAGGCGTACGGCCTGGCCGTCGGCCACATCCACGGCGGGCAGCAATACGAGCGACATTCAGATCCTCCGGTCGAAAGCGAGGGTCACGACAACGGGTGCGAGCAGCAGTGAGAAGACGAAGACGGCGAAGCTGAGGAAGAACGTTCCCCAGATCAGCCAGACGAGCACCTGGACGAGCAGGAAGCCGAGCGCCACCAGGCCGTTCTGGGTGCGGTGCCGGCGGGCGATCAGGCCGCCCTGCCGGTAGAAGCGCACGGGACGCGGGACCAGCCGGGCGACCAGGGCGCGGCGGCGCGCCTTGCGCGCCTGCCGCGCCTCGTTGGCCCGCATCGCGCGCGCCCGCTCGGCCTCGCGCTCGGCCCGCCTGCGCGCCCGCTCCTTGCTCATAAGGCCTCCTCGGTACGCCCGAAGCTCATGGGGCCTCCCCCGTACGCCCGACGCTCACAGAGCCTCCCCGATACGCCCGACGCTCACAGAGCCTCCTCGGTACGCCCGGCGCTCACAGGGTGCCGAGCCAGTTTCCGAGCAGCGCGGCACCGGCGTCGCCGGACTTCTCCGGATGGAACTGGGTGGCCATGAGCGGCCCGTTCTCGGCGGCGGCCACGAACGGCACGCCGTGCTCGGCCCAGGTCACGACCGGCTCGGCGAACCCGTCACCAGGCTGCAGCTCCCAGTCGCGCACGCCGTAGGAGTGGACGAAGTAGAAGCGGGTGGCCGAGTCGAGCCCGGCGAACAGGACGCTGTCGAGGGGCGCCTTGACCGTGTTCCAGCCCATGTGGGGCAGCACCGGCGCGTCGAGCCGCTCGACCGTGCCCGGCCACTCGCCGCAGCCCTCGCTCTCCACGCCGTGCTCGACGCCCTTGGCGAACAGGATCTGCATGCCGACGCAGATGCCCAGCACCGGCCGGCCGCCGGACAGCCGGCGGCCGATGATCTGGTCGCCGCGGACGGCCCTGAGCCCCTTGATGCACGCCTCGAACGCGCCGACGCCCGGCACGACGAGCCCGTCGCATTCGAGCGCGGCCTCGAAGTCGGACGTCACGGTCACGTCGGCGCCGGCCCTGGTCAGCGCCCGCTCGGCGGAGCGCAGGTTGCCCGAGCCGTAGTCGAGCACGACGACGTTTTTCGCTACCACCACAGCACCCCCGCCGTGATCGCCATCGCGGCGCCGACCGCGCAGACCGCCGCACCGATCTTGAGCCCCTGCTTGAGCAGGGAGAACACGCCGCCGCCGAGGAACAGCCCGATGAACACCATCACCCCGGCCATGAGGTTGTCCGTCATAGGACTCCCTTGGTGCTGGGCACGCCCGTGGCGCGCGGGTCGAGCTCCGACGCCTCGCGCAGCGCCCTGGCCAGCGCCTTGAACTGGGCCTCCACGATGTGGTGCGCGTTGCGCCCGTAGGGGACGTGCACGTGCAGGCAGATCGCGGCCTGGGCGACGAGCGACTCCAGGATGTGGCGGGTCATCGTCGTGTCGTAGTCGGGGCCGATCATCGGCGCCATGGTCTCGGGCTCGGAGTGCACGAGGTAGGGGCGGCCCGACAGGTCCACGGTGACCTGGGCGAGCGACTCGTCCAGCGGGCACGACGCACTACCGAACCGCCGGATGCCCGACTTGTCGCCCAACGCTTCGCGGAACGCCGCGCCCAGCGCGAGCGCGGTGTCCTCGATCGTGTGGTGCGCGTCGATGTGCAGGTCGCCCTCGGTCTTGACCGTCAGGTCGAACAGCCCGTGCTTGCCGAGCTGGGCCAGCATGTGGTCGAAGAAGCCGACCCCGGTCGCCACCTCGACCCGGCCGGTGCCGTCGAGGCCGACCTCCACCAGGACCGAGGTCTCCTTCGTCACGCGCTCGACGCGGCCTACACGGCTCACAGCAGCACTCCTTCCAGGGCGGCGCGGAAGGCCGCCATCTCCTCGCCGGTGCCGATCGACACACGCAGCCATTCTGGCGGGCCCACCTCGCGGATGAGCACTCCGGCCGCCAGCAGCCCCTCCCACACCTGGTGGCGGTCGGGAAAACGCCCGAACAGCACGAAGTTGGCGTCGGAGTCGGCCACGGACAGGCCCTTGGACCGCAGCCACGCGACGGTGTCGTCACGCTCGCGCCGCAGCGCGTCCACGGTGCCGAGCAGCTCGGCGCGATGCCGCAGCGCCACGCGCGCCGCCGTCTGGGTGAGCGTCGACAGGTGGTACGGCAGGCGTACGAGCAGCAGGGCCTCCACCACGGCGGGGTGCGCGGCCAGATAGCCCAGCCGGGTGCCCGCCATGGCGAACGCCTTGGACATCGTCCTGGTGACGATCAGCCTCGGGTGCGCGGGCAGCAGCGTGAGCGCCGACGGCGTGCCCGTACGGGCGAACTCCGCGTACGCCTCGTCCACCACGACCATCCCCGGGGCGACCGACAGGATGGCCTCGATCGTCTCCAGCGGCTGGGCGGTGCCCGTCGGGTTGTTCGGCGAGGCCAGGAACACGATGTCGGGCCGGTGCTCCTCGACGGCCGCCGTGGCCTTGCCGGGGTCGAGCGAGAAGTCCGCCTCGCGGCTGGCCTTGATCCACTCGGTGCTGGTGCCGCTGGTGATGATCGGGTGCATCGAGTAGGACGGCTCGAACCCGATGGCGGTGCGCCCGTGGCCGCCGAACGCCTGCAGGATCTGCTGGAGCACCTCGTTGGAGCCGTTGGCGGCCCACACCTGCTCGGTGGTCAGGCCGTGGCCGAGATAGTCGGCCAGCCCGGCGCGCAGCTCCACCGCGTCCCTGTCGGGGTAGCGGTTGAGCTCCCCGGCGGTGGCCCTGACCGCCTCGGCCAGGTCGGCGACCAGGCCGGGCGAGGGCGGGTAGGGATTTTCGTTGGTGTTGAGCCTGACGGGAACGTCGATCTGGGGCGCGCCGTAGGGCGACTTGCCCCGGAGATCGTTCCTGATGGGAAGGTCGTCCAGGTTCACTAGTCCGAGGTCTCCGTGGTCGCTGGAACCTGCCAGTCGAAGCGGGCGCGGATGGCGGCACCGTGGGCAGGAAGGTCTTCGGCGTCGGCCAGGACCGACACGTGGGCCGCCGCGCCCGCGAGCGCGTCGCGGGTGTAGTCGACGACGTGGATGCCGCGCAGGAACGACTGCACCGACAGGCCGCTGGAGTGGCAGGCGCAGCCGCCCGTGGGCAGCACGTGGTTGGAGCCCGCGAGATAGTCGCCGAGCGAGACCGGCGCGTACGGGCCGACGAAGACGGCCCCGGCGTTGCGGACCCGCGCGGCGACGGCCGCCGCGTCGGCGGTGTGGATCTCCAGGTGCTCGGCCGCGTAGGCGTCCACGACCTTGAGACCGTCGTCGATCGAGCTCACCAGCACGATGCCCGACTGCCTGCCGCCCAGCGCCTCGGCGATGCGCTCGGAGTGCTTGGTCGCCGAGACCTGCCCCGGCAGCTCCTTCTCGACCGCGTCGGCCAGCTCGGGGCTGGTGGTGACCAGGACGGCGGCGGCGATCGTGTCGTGCTCGGCCTGACTGATCAGGTCGGCGGCGACGTGGACCGGGTCGGCCGTCTCGTCGGCCAGGATCGCGATCTCCGTCGGGCCGGCCTCGGAGTCGATGCCGATGCGGCCCTTGAGCAGCCGCTTGGCCGCCGCCACCCAGATGTTGCCCGGGCCGGTCACCATGGTCGCCGGCGCGCACTCCTCCGTGCCGTAGGCGAACATGGCCACCGCCTGCGCCCCGCCCACCGAATAGACCTCGTCCACGCCGAGCAGCGCGCACGCGGCCATGATCGTCGGGTGCGGCAGCCCGCCGAACGCCTTCTGCGCCGGGCTGGACACCGCGAGCGAGCCGACGCCGGCCTCCTGGGCCGGGACGACGTTCATCACCACGCTGGACGGATAGACCGCCCGGCCGCCGGGGACGTAGAGCCCCACGCGATCGACGGGCACCCACCGCTCGGTCACGGTGCCGCCCGGCACGACCTGGGTGGTGGCGTCGGTGCGCCGCTGGTCGCGGTGGACCAGCCTGGCCCGCCTGATCGACTCTTCGAGCGCCGCCCTGATCTTGGGGTCGAGCTCGGCGAGCGCCTGCTCGAGGACCTCGGCGGGGACGCGGGTGGTGGCGATCTCGACGCCGTCGAACTTGGCGGTCAGCTCCCGTACGGCTGCCGCCCCGCGATGGCGCACGTCGTCGCAGATGGGCCGCACCTTCTCCAGGGCGGCCTCTACGTCGAGCTCGGCGCGGGGCAGCACGTCGCGCAGGTCCTCGGGCAGAGAACCGCGCATGTCGATACGGGAAATCACCCTGACAGTCTACGGAGTCCGGCCCTGAGGTCTCACTTTGTCCAACATCCGGGACACCAGCATGCGACGGCCGTGGGGCGGCAGATCGCCGACGCCGCCTCCACGGCCATCGTCACCCCGGACCGGGCCTGCCGGGGCGGTGCCGTGGCCATCACGGGGGTATGGCCACGGCCGGGGAAAGCTGAAGTCGTTACCTCTGCCCCCGGCGAGCACCCCATAACGCGGCACGCCACGAAAAACTTTGAGTAATGTAAAACTAACGTTAAGCGACTCCGGCCGGGTTCGCGTGTCGCGGGCCGGGCATGCGGACGGCATCAGGCCCCGGATTCCCCCTGCTCAAGGTCACGAGAGCGCTTTCACGTTACATGTCCATTATGTCCGGTCCTTTACTCTTGCGTCATGGGACAGTGGCGGGGCCCTGACGGCATCCTGGTGGAGGCGATCATCTTGGACGATCGCCCGCTGCTGCGTGTCTCCCATCGGGTCAACGGCAGGACCTACCTGCGCGGCTACTGCGCCACCGTCTCCGAACTGGGGCAACACGGTGTAGATCTGGCCGAGCTGGTAGAAGACTCGCCTCTTGACCATCTGTAGACCCCGTACCACCACTGTCGATCAAGCGGACGGGGTACGGCATGCACCATGGTCCGGCTGCCCGCCTACGCGCCGATGCTGGCCCAGCTCGGCACCCTGGCCTCCGTCCAGGACCCCGACTGGGCCGTGGAGATGAAGTGGGACGGCGTGCGCGCCCTCGCGTACATCGAGAACGGCGCCGTCCGCCTGATGTCGCGCAACGGCAAGGACATCACCCCCGCCTACCCCGAGCTGCAGCTCATGGCCGGCAGCACCGGCCGCCGGGCGGCGGTGATCGACGGGGAGGTCGTGGCGTTCGACGAGGCCGGGCGCCCCAGCTTCGAGGCGCTGCAGCCGCGCATGCACCAGCGCAACCCGACTGCGGTGGCGGAGCTGGTCAGGTCGGTGCCGGTGACGTTCATGGCGTTCGACGTCCTGCACCTCGATGACGCCAGCGCGGTCTCCCGCCCCTACACCGAGCGCAGGGAGCTGCTGGAGAGCACGCTCAGGCCCGGCTACCGGTGGGAGGTGCCCGTCTGGTTCGCCGACCACGCGGCGCGGGCGTTCGACTCCTCCAGGCAGCTCGGGCTCGAAGGGGTCGTGTGCAAGCGGATGAGCTCGCCCTACCGGCCCGGCCGGCGCAGCGGCGAATGGACCAAGGTCAAGAACGTCAGCACCGTCGAGGTCGTGATAGGCGGATGGCGGCCGGGAGGCGGGCGGCGCTCCGGGATGATCGGGTCGCTCCTGCTGGGCGCCCACGACCGGCGCGGGCGCCTGCTGTACGTGGGGCACGTCGGCACCGGGTTCACCCAGGCCATGCTCCGCGACCTGCTGGAACGCCTGACGCCGCTGGAACGTCCCGACCCGCCGTTCGACGACGTGGTGCCGCGCGAGCACGCCCGCGACGCGCGCTGGGTCGAGCCGCGGGTGGTCGGGGAGGTGCAGTACGCCGAGGTCACCGGCGACCACCGGCTGCGCCACCCGTCCTGGCGCGGGCTGCGCCTCGACCGCGACCCCGCAGAGGCGAGCACGGCGGAGATCCTCCCCACGGGCGAAACCGGGGACGCGGCGGCCGGCTGACCGCCGTACCTTCGGCGTCATCCCGGGCGGGACGTCGCCGATCACGACACGCAATCCCAAACTACACTTCGTCTCCATTTGGTGACTTACAGTGAGCGAAAGTCATCGATCCGCTCGGGGGGACAACTGTGCAGAAGACCCTGGTCACCACCCTCGCCACGCTGGCCGGGGTCGCGCTCGCGGTGCCCGCGGCCGCCGCCGACCAGCCGTCCGCGACTCCGGTGAAGCACCCCTCCTGGGGCGCCGAGTCGTCGCCCCTGATGCGCCCCGGATCAGCGGTGCGCTACTGGACCACCGGGAAGCAGGCGAAGGCCAAGGCCGCGAACCTGCCCCAGAGCGTGCCGGGCGGCCGGCCCGCGAGCGCACCGCCCCGGCTGCCGGGGCCGAAGGCGGCCCAGGTGCGGCACAGCGTTCCCGGCGCCAAGCGGCTCACACCGAGCGGGGACACCAACGGCTACGCCCGCGTGCGCAGGCCGTACACGGGTGCGGCGCTCAGCCGGATCAGCGGGCGGCTGTTCTTCGTCAACGCCAGCGGGAGCGGCGACTCCTGCAGCGCCTCCGTCGTACGCTCCGAGGCCAGGCTGCTCATCGTCACCGCCGCCCACTGCGTCTACAGCGTGCCGGAAGGCGCCACGACCGGCCGGTGGCACAGCAGCTTCGCGTTCGTGCCCGCCTACGACGGCCGGGCGACCAACGTGCGGCAGCGCGAGCCGTACGGCCGATGGGGCGGGCGGCGGGCGTGGAAGCCCGACGGCTACACCGGCCTGAGCGGCGGCGACTGGAACTCCATCTACGACATCGCCCTCATCGAGGTGGGCAAGCACCGCGACGGCACCCTCCAGGGAGCCGTCGGCGCCTTCACCCCGATGCGCAACCAGGGCGGCAAGTACGCCATCGCCACCACGGGCTACCCCGGCGTCCTCGGCAGGAAGCCGTACGACGGCCGGGACCAGCTCTGGTGCCTGGGCAAGACCCAGCTGATCGACAGCTTCGAGACGGGCGGCGCCAGCGGCATCGAGACCGGCAGCCTGGTCAACGCCCGCGCCGCCGCAGCCGCGACAGGCCGGATGGAGACCCGCAACTGCCACCTGTTCCAGGGCCACAGCGGCGGGCCGTGGATCGCCAAGGGCACCGGCGACCTGGTCGGCGTGCTGTCGGCGGGCAAGGAGGACGGCGAGGCCGACGGCAACTCCGTCGCCAACGCCCTCAGCCCGGAAAGCTACGGCGCGATCGTGAAACGGGCCGACCCGCGAGGGGTCTACGACGCCCTGTCCGTCCGCCTCGCCGGCCCCGCGCAGCCGGTCAGGCGCGGCGCCGCCGCCTCCGTCACGGCCACCGTCACCATGCGGGGCCTGATGGCCGCCGCCCAGGTGCCGGTCACGCTCACGGTGCCGGCCGGCGGCAGCTTCGCCTCCGTCAGCGGCGCCGCGTGCACGCGGACGGGCAGGCAGGCCACCTGTACGGTCGGCGCCGTCCACCCCGGCAGGCCGGTACGGATCTCGGCCCGGATCAACGTCGCCCGCGACGCCGGCCCGTCGCTGCCGGTCACCGCGCACGTCACCTCCAGCCGTCTTGACCCGGCTCAGCGCGACAACACCAGCGTCGCCCGCATCAAGACGGCCCGCTGAAGCATCAGGCCGGTTCCAGGGCGGCGGGCTCCTTCAGGGTGCGGGCCAGCAGCCAGGCCAGCACCGGGAACACGATCAGGCAGGCCAGCGCCACCCTGAGCGAAGCCGCCTCCGCGACCGCGCCGACCAGGGGGCTGGTCAGCCCGCCGACGCTCACCGCCAGCCCCAGCGTCACCCCGCTGGCGGTGCCCACCCGGGTCGGCAGGAAATCCTGGCCCAGCGTGACGTGCAGGGAGAACGGCGCGTACAGGGCGATCGACGAGGCGGCGATGAAGACGTACGCGATCGGGCCCGGCGCGAGCACCACACCCGCGACCGCCGGGACCGCCACCGCGTAGGCCAGGCGCATCGCGCGCACCCGCCCCCAGCGCGCCGCCAGCCGCCCGCCCAGCACGGTCCCCACCGCCCCGCCCGCGAACAGCACGAACAACGCCACCGCGCCCGCCGCCCCGCCCCCCATGTAGAGGGCCACGAACGCGCTCAGCCCCACGTACACCACCGAGCGGAACACGATCACCGCCGTCAGCCTGGCGAACGACGGCCAGTCGTCGCGCCCCGCCCCCGCCTCGGCGGTCTTGGCCACCGTCTCCCTGCCCGCGAGCGCGCGGATCGCCGGGAGCGTCACCACCGCCCCCAGGACCGCCGGCACCGCCAGGAACGGCGAGGCGCCCAGCCCCCACCCCGCCAGCAGCGGCGTCACGAGCACGGGCGCCGAGGCGAACCCGAGCGTCCCGCCCAGCGAGAACCAGCTCATCCGCACGTGACTGCCCTCACTGGCGATCCTGGCCAGCCGCGCCGACTCCGGGTGATAGGCCGCCACACCCAGCCCGGAGAGCGCCACGGCCAGACAGGTCAGCACGTACGAGTCCGTCACGCCGCCGAACGCCACCCCCGCCCCGGCGACGACCATGCTCACCGGGATCAGCCACGGCATCCGCCACCGGTCGGTCAGCACGCCGAAGAGCGGCTGCACGACCGACGACAGCAGCGTCGCGGCCAGCACGATGCCCGAGACGGCGACGTACCCGTAGCCCCGCCCCACCACCAGGAACGGCACCAGCGCCGGAACCGCGCCCTGGTAGAAGTCCACGGTGGCGTGGCCGGCGGCGAGCATGGGGATCCTGTTCACGCCTCGATCATCGCCCAGCGGGCACTGGCCCGCTTCCGATAAAATGCCAACTTATGACGGGAATCCGCCATCTGCCCGAGGCGCCCACCGGGCGCCGGCCCCTCGCGCCGGGCGCCGGCATCGACGCGCACCGCCACGACACCCACCAGATCGTGTACGCCTGCCGCGGCGTCCTGTCGGTCACGACCGGCTCGGGCACGTGGGTGGCGCCGGCCAACCGGGCGATCTGGGTGCCGGCGGGCACCGTTCACGAGCATCGCGCGCACGGCGACACCGACCTGCGCCTGGTCGGCCTCACCGGCAACCCGCTGGGCCTCGACCGCCCCGCCGTGCTCGCCGTCGGCCCGCTGCTGCGCGAACTGATCATCGCCTACACGGACGACCAGCCAGACCGGCCCCGCGCCACCCCGGGCGACGGTCACACTGCCGGGGACTCCGGCGATCGATCAGGCGACGGGGAGCGGGCACGGCTGCGGGCGGTGCTGCTCGACCAGCTCCAGCACGCCCCCGAGCAGCCGCTCCACCTGCCCACCGCCGCGGACCCCAGGCTGGCCGCCGTCTGCGCGATCCTGCTCCACGACCCCGCCGACCCCAGGACCCTGGCCCAGCTCGCCGGGCAGGCGGGCACCAGCGACCGCACCCTGGCCCGGCTGTGCCGCGGCGAGTTCGGCATGAGCTTCCCGCAGTGGCGCACCCAGCTCCGCCTGCACCGCGCGCTGCTCCTGCTCGCCGACGGCACGGCCGTGACCGCGGTCGCCCATCGGTGCGGCTGGGCCTCGGCGAGCGCGTTCATCGACGTGTTCAGGAGGGCGTTCGGGTACACCCCCGGCCGCGCCTTTACAATGTAGATTCGCTACAATCGGATGCCGTGAGCACATCGAAAGGCAAGGGCGGCACGCCGGCCACCATGGCCCTGACCAAGGCCAAGGCCGACTTCACGCTCCATCCCTACGACCACGACGCCTCCGCCCAGGCCTACGGCGAGGAGGCCGCGGACGCGCTCGGCGTCCCCTACGAGCGCATCTTCAAGACGCTGGTGGCCGAGGTCGAGAGCGGTCTCGCGGTGGCGGTCGTGCCGGTGGCGGGCAAGCTCGACCTCAAGGCATTGGCGAGCGCGCTGTCCAGCAAGCGGGCCGCGATGGCCGACGCCGCCAGGGTGGAGAAGGTGACCGGCTACGTCGTGGGCGGCATCAGCCCGCTCGGCCAGCGCAAGCAGCTCCCGACGGTGGTCGACTCCTCGGCGCTCGACTTCGAGACGATCTACTTCTCGGCCGGCAAGCGCGGCCTGCAGATCGAGACCGCGCCCGACAACCTCATCACCCTCACCAGAGCCGTCACCGCACCCATCGGCAAACAGGCCTAAGACGCGCCGGCAGAGGCGGGCCCGCGACAGCCGTGCCGGGCGGCCGGCGGCGGTTAACCGCGTGCCGCCCGCCGGATCCGCTCGCGCGGCACGGCCCGGTGGTGCCCGTGCCGGCGGGGCGAGCCGAGCAGGTGGTCCAGCGACCTCTCACCGAGCAGCCACTCGAAGAGCCTGCGGTGCCGCGGCCCCATGGGATGGCCGCCCTGCCGCTTCTTGCGCTCCTCCTCCGCGAGGGCCTTCTCCAGCCCCGGCGTGTGCCCGCCGCCGAAGCGCGCCATGTTCGGACCGGGGAACCCCTTGGGCTCGACCCGCCGCAGCGCCGGCCCCATCGACTCCACCCAGATCGGCCCCGGCAGCGACGCCCCCTGCACCGACCCGAAGTACTGATCGCCGATCTTCACGTCCTGCAGCGGGAAGCGGTAGGAGCCCCGGATGTCGCCGACGCTGACGGCCGCCGCGAGAGCGGGCGTGTAGCCGGCGAACCAGGCCGAGGTGTAGCCGTTGTTCGTGCCCGTCTTGCCGGCGGCCGGCCTGCCGATGCTCTGCCCGTGCATGGTGCCCTTGTCGAAGACGCCCTTGAGCACGTGGTTGACCGCGTCCGCGATCGGCCGCTCGATGGCCTGCTCGCACGCGGGCGGCACGTGCGTACGACGCCCGTCCCTGCCGATGATCTCCACGATGGCCAGCGGCCGGCAGTAGACCCCCCTGGCCGCGAACGCCGCGAACGACGCCGCCACCGTCACCGGGTCCATCTCGTTGACGCCCAGCGTGAACGTCGGCACCTCCTTCAGCGCCCTCCCGTCCGCCCGGACGGCGCCGAGCGACTTGGCCGTCCGCACGACGTTGCAGAGGCCGACCTTGCGCTCCAGCATCATGTAGAAGATGTTCACCGACTTCCAGGTGCCGGTCTCGATGCTGTGCGGCCCGCCCGAGCCCTCGCCGCCGGCGTTGAGCACGCGGCTGTCCGGGTCGTTCACCGCGCGGCCGGCGCAGTTGCGGTAGCCCTGACCCGGCACCAGCTCCCCCGGCGTCTGGAACCCGTCGCCGAACCTCCACCCCTGCTGCAACGCGGTCGCCAGGGTGAACACCTTGAACGTCGATCCGGCCTGGAACCCCTGCCCGCCGCCGTGCGCCACGTCGGCGGGCAGGTTGAAGGTGGTCTTGGGGCCGTTCTTGTTGTTGCCCGGGTTGCGGCCGAACCGCTTGCTGGCCGCCATCGCCCTGATCCGCCCGGTCAGCGGCTCGACCATGGCCTCCGCGGCGACCTCGGTGTCCGCCGGGTCCACGTTCTTGTGGATGGCGCGCTCGGCGGCGCGCTGCGCGATCGGGTCGAGGCTGGTCCTGATCGTCAGGCCGCCCCGCGTCATCCTGGCCCGCCGCTCGGCCGCGGTGTTGCCGAACACCTCGTTCGACAGCAGCTCGCGCTGCACGTACAGGCAGTAGAACGGGTACGCGCTCTGCTCGCACCCGCCCGGCTCGGGCCTGAGCCTGAGGGCGAGCGGCGCGCTCTTGGCGGCGGCCGCCTCCTGCGGGGTGATCTGCTTGAGCCCCGCCAGGCGGTCGAGCACCAGGTCGCGCCGCAGTTTGAGCCGCGCCTGCTGCGCCCGCCCGAGCGAGGGGTCCGTCGAGTACGGCATCCGCACCGCCCCCGCCAGCGTGGCCGCCTGGGCCAAGGTCAGCCGGGAGGCCGAGGTCGAGAAGAAGCGCCGGGCCGCCGCCTCCACGCCGTGCGCCCCCGCGCCGAAGTAGGCGATGTTGAGGTAGCGCTCCAGGATCTGGTCCTTGCGGTACTTCTTCTCCAGCGCCAGCGCGTACCGGAGCTCGGTGATCTTGCGAGCCAGGTTCGGGGCGCGGGCCTTGTCGCGTTCCGCGTCGCTGCGGGCGCTCTCCACGAGGATGTTCTTGACGAGCTGCTGCGTCAGCGAGGAGCCGCCCTGCCTGATGCCACCCGCCTGGGTGTTGGTCAGCAGCGCCCTGACCGTGCCGCGCACGTCGAGGCCGCCGTGCTCGTAGAAGCGGGCGTCCTCGATGGCCACGATGGCCTTGCGCATGATCGGCGCGACCGCGCCAAGTTGCACGGCCGTCCTGTTGGCCTCGTAGAACTGGGCGAACTGCCTGCCGTCCTTGTCCAGCAGCCTGGTCACCTGGGCGAGCGGCTCTTCACGCGGGGCGGGCGGCAGGTCGACGAAGGTGTTCGCGACGTTCATCGCGGCCATGCCGCCCCCGCTGACCACGGGCGCGACCAGTGCCGCCGTCAGCACCCCGCCGAGCGCCCCTGCGACTCCGAGCCCGCAGACAGATCTGAGTACGGTCACGTCAGATGATCTGCGACGTCCCGATCGTCGGCAAACGCCCGCTTCCTGCCTCTTTACCGAGGTTTACCGTTGCCGTGTGATGTGCAGACCAAGTGAGGCGAACTGCTCGTACGGCCGATGGTAACCGCGTTCGATGTGGTGCACGCCGCGCAGCGTGGAGCTCCCGTCGGCCACCGCCGCCGCGAGCACGGCCGAGAACCCGGCCCGTATGTCGGGCAGCGTCACGTCGGCGCCCCTGAGCTGGGAGACGCCGCGCACCACGGCCGAGTGCCTGGCGTTCGTGTCGTGGTAGCGGCAGGCGGGCCCGCCGAGGCACTGGTCGAACACCTCGATCTCGCAGCCCATCTTCTGCAGCGCGGGCACGTACACCAGACGGTTCTCGAAGACCGTCTCGTGCAGCACCGACATGCCCTGGCTCTGGGTGAACAGCACCATGAGCGGCGTCTGCCAGTCCGTCATGAACCCGGGGTGGGTGTCGGTCTGCACGGCCGCCGCGCGCAGCCCCTCGGGCGGCGCGGTGGCGCACACGTACTCGTCGTTGATGTCGAACTGGGCGCCCATCCTGGCCAGCGTGGTGATCGCGGTCACCAGGCGGTCCTGCGGGCAGCCGTGCACGCGCACCTCTCCCCCGGTGATCAGCCCCGCCGCCAGGTACGAGAACGCCTCGATCCGGTCGCCGGTCAGCCACGTGGAGGCCCCGCGCAACCGCTCGACGCCCTCGATGACGATCCTGCGGTCCGGCGAGAGCTCGATCCTGGCCCCCATCCGCTGCAGGAACAGCGCCAGCTCCACCACCTCGGGCTCCATCGCGGCGTTCTTCAGCACGGTCTTGCCCTCGGCCAGCACCGCCGACATGAGGATCGTCTCCGTGGCGCCCACGCTCGGGTACGGCAGCTCGATCCTGGTGCCGTTGAGCCGCTTGGCCTTGGCGTAGATACCGGTGTCACCCACCTCCACCTCGGCGCCCATCGAGCGCAGGGCCTCCACGTGGAAGTTGACCGGCCGGCGCCCGATCGGGTCGCCGCCGACCAGCGGGACGAACGCCTCCCCCGCCAGGTGCAGCAACGGGCCGAGCATGAGGATGGGGATGCGGTTGAGCCCGGTGAACGCGTCGGGCACCCGTGGTTTGATCTCCGGGCCCTGCGAGATCCTGATCTCCGTACGGGAGATCTCGACGTTGATGCCGAGCGCTTCCAGCATGGCCGCCGTGATGCCGACCTCGCCCACCTCCGGGGCGTTGTGGATGCTGCTCTCGCCGCTGCCGAGCATGGCGGCGACCATGTGCTTGGACACCCCGTTCTTGGAGCCGCGCACCTCGACGTCCCCGCGGAGCGGGCCGGAGGGCTCTATCAACCAGGACTCTTCTGCAATCACGAAGCGAGCCTAGCCGGGAGATACCATCGAGTGATTCAGACGTACATATGAGGGGGAGTGGCGTGACGAGGGAAGTACGCGCTTTTGCGGTAACTGTCCTCACACTCGCCGCTCTCGGTGTCGCCGCCGGGCTGCTCTGGTCCGGCATCACGCCCCGGACGCCCTACGTGCTCACCGAACAGGGAACGGTCCTGGCCGACCCGACCACGCAGGCGCTGATCGCGGCCGACGGCTGGTTCGCGGTGATCACCGGCGGGCTGGGGCTGCTGTGCGGCGGGGTCGCCTGGTTCACCGGACGGCGGTGGATGCTGCCGGTGCTGCTCGGGCTGTGCGCGGGCGGGGTGCTGGCGGCGATGCTGACGCTGTGGACGGGGTCCACGTTCACGATCGGCGCGGTCACGGTCTCGGCCGCCGCGGCGCCCGGGGTCAAGGTCGTCCCCGGGGCGCTGAAGCTGACCGCGTCCGGCGTGCTGGTGTCCTGGCCGCTGCTCGGGGTGGGGTTGTTCGGGCTGCTGGAGGGCATGCACGGCTACCGCGACTCGCCGTTGCGGCATCCGTACGGCGAGCCGGCCGGCCCGCTGGACCATCCGCTCTGACCTGTCTGCTCTGACCTGTCTGCTCTGACCGGCTAGAGCGGCGGGCGGCGCAGGCCGTACTCGGTAGCCTGCTCGAACGCGCGGGCCACGCGCAGGACCCTGGCGTCCTCGAACGGCCTCCCGACGATCTGCACCCCCACCGGCAGCCCGTCCTCGGTGAATCCCGCCGGGACGGAGGCGGCGGGCGCGTGCAGGACGCTGATCCAGTACGCCGAGCGCATCCACGCGAGGTAGTCGGGCATCGGCTCCCCGTCGACCTCGCGCACGTGCGGATGCTCGACCGGGAACGGCGGCACCTGGCTGACCGGCGCGATCAGCACGTCGTAGGTGTCGAAGAAGACGGCCATCCGCTGGTAGAGGCGGCTGCGCGCGCGCTCGGCCCTGGCCAGGTCGGCGCCGGTGACCTTGCGGCCCTGCTCGACGTTCCAGGCGGTGTTGGGGCCGAGCCCGGTCAGATCGCCGAAGGACAGCGCGTAGTTCCACGCCCGATAGGTCCTGAACGCCTCCTCGGCCCCGGACAGGTCCAGCTCGACCTGCTCGACGTGCGCGCCCAGCCGCTCGAACACCGCCGGCGCCGTCGCGGTCACCGCCGCCGTCCTCGGGTCCACCGGCAGCCCGCCCAGGTCCGGGCTCCACGCCACCCGCATCCCCGCCACGCCCTCCTCGGGCTCGGGCGCGAAAACCTCTTTGATCGAGTACGGGGACCGGCGGTCGAACCCGGCGATGACCCCGAACATCAGCGCCACGTCCTCAACCGTCCTGGCCATCGGGCCCTCCACGCCCAGGGTGTACCAGGCGTTGGTGTCGGACAGGGAGGGCACCCGGCCGGGGGTGGGGCGCAGGCCGACGACGTTGCAGAAGGAGGCGGGGTTGCGCAGCGAACCGCCCATGTCGGAGCCGCCGGCCAGCGGGACCATGCCGGTGGCCAGCGCGGCGGCGGCGCCTCCGCTGCTGCCCCCGGCGGACTTGGACAGGTCGTAGGGGTTCCTGGTGGCGCCGAACACCTCGTTGACGGTGTGCGAGCCGGTGCCGAACTCGGGGGTGTTCGTCTTGCCCAGGGTGATCGATCCGGCGGCTCTGAGCCGCTCCACTATCAGGTCGTCCGCGGTGGGGACGTGGTCGGCGAAGAGGGGGGATCCGTAGGTCGTGCGGATGTTCGCGGTGTCGACGAGATCCTTGTGCGCGACCGGCACGCCGTGCAGCGGCCCCGGCCCGCCGGACGCCCCGGCCGCGCCGGACGTCCCGGCCCCGCTGGACGCCCCTGCCGCGTCGGCCGCCTTCGCGGCGTCGAGTGCCTGCTCGGCGACGAGGGTGACGATGGCGTTGACCTTCGGATTGACCTGCTCGATGCGGTCGAGGTGGGCCTGGAGGACCTCTACGGCGCTCACCTGCCTGGTCCTGATCAGATGGGCCAGCTCGGTCGCGGTCAGGTAGTGCAGTTCGCTCACATGGCGATCCTCCCCCACGCCCGGCCGGCGTACGACGGCGAGGTTCGCCAGTTTCCCGGCCGGCGCTCGTCACCGCCCGTCGTCACAGCCTGTCCTCACGGGCCGTCCTCACGGGCCGTCCTCACCGGCCGTCCTCACCGGCTGTCCTCACCGGCTGTCGCCACGGCCCCGGGTCTGGGCGGGCGGCGGTCATGCGCTCAGGCAGGCCGGGCCGAGGAGTTGTTTGAGGTCGCCCATCAGCGCCGCCGACGGCGTCACGCGCAGCCGGTCGCCCACCCGCAGCACCGTCGTCCTGGCCCCGTCGTGCACCTGCAGATGCACCTCCGACGTGCCCGGGTGCGCCGTGAGGATCTGCTTCAGCCGCCCCACCACCGGCGGCGTGCAGCGCGTCAGCGGCAGGCTCACCAGCAGCGGCCCGCCCGCCTCCGGCGAGAGGTCGGGCGCCGTCACCTCCATGGCGATGATCTTCGCCACGTCCTCGCGCTTGTCGATCCGCCCCTTGACGAACACGATGGCGTCCTCGGCCAGGATCGTCGAGCACAGCTGGTACGCCGACGGGAAGATCAGCACCTCGATCGCCCCTTCGAGGTCCTCGAGCTGGGTCAGCACCCAGGTGTCGCCCTTCTTGGTGACCTTGCGCTGCACCCCGCTCAGGATGCCGCCCACGGTCACCACGTGCCCGTCGGCCCGGCTCTCGTCCTGCACGGCCGCGATCGAGCAGTCGGCCGCCGACAGGATGTGCTCCACCCCGAACAACGGATGGTCGGACACGTAGAGGCCGAGCATCTCCCGCTCGAACTGCAGGAGCGTGCTCTTGTCCCACTCCCCCACCGGGATCTGCACGTCGAACGTCTGGTCCTCGCCGCCGTCCATCCCGCCGAAGAGGGAGTCCTGGCCGATGGCCTCGTTGCGCTTGATGTCGATGATCGCGTCGATGGCCGGCTCGTGCACCATGACCAGGCCCTTGCGCACGTGCCCCAGCGAGTCGAACGCCCCCGCCTTGACCAGCGACTCGATCACGCGCTTGTTGCAGACCAGGGCCGGGACCTTGCGCAGGAAGTCCTTGAAGTCGGCGTAGCGGCCCTTCTCCCTGCGCGCGGAGATGATGCCGTCGACCACGTTGCCGCCCACGTTGCGGACGGCCGACAGGCCGAAGCGGATGTCGGTGCCGCGCGGGGTGAAGTCGAAGTCGGAGTCGTTGACGTCCGGCGGGAACACCTTGATGCCCATGCGCCGGCACTCGTTGAGGTAGAGGGCCGACTTGTCCTTGTCGTCCTTCACCGAGGACAGTAGCGCGGCCATGTAGGCGGCCGGGTGGTTGGCCTTGAGGTAGGCGGTCCAGTAGGCGACCAGGCCGTAGCCGGCGGTGTGGGCCTTGTTGAAGGCGTAGTCGGAGAACGGCAGCAGGATGTCCCACAGGGCCTTGATCGCGGCGGCCGAGAAGCCGTTGTCCTGCATGCCCTTCTCGAAGAACTCGAACTGCTTGTCCAGCTCGGACTTCTTCTTCTTGCCCATCGCGCGCCGCAGCAGGTCGGCGCCGCCCAGGGAGTAGCCGGCGACCTTCTGCGCGATGGCCATGACCTGCTCCTGATAGACGATCAGGCCGTGGGTCGTGGAGAGGATCTCCTGCAGCGGCTCCTCCAGCTCGGGGTGGATCGGGGTGATCTCCTGCTGGCCGTTCTTGCGCAGCGCGTAGTTCGTGTGCGAGTTGGCGCCCATCGGGCCTGGCCGGTAGAGGGCCAGGGCCGCGGAGATGTCCTCGAAGCTGTCGGGGCGCATGAGCCGCATGAGCGAGCGCGTGCCGCCGCCGTCGAGCTGGAAGATGCCCAGCGTGTCGCCGCGGGCCAGCAGCTCGTAGGCCTTGGGATCGTCCAGCGGCAGCTTCAGCAGGTCGATCGAGTCGCCGCCGGTGGACTCGATCATCTTCAGGCAGTCGTCGATGATCGTGAGGTTGCGCAGCCCCAGGAAGTCCATCTTCAGCAGGCCGAGCGCCTCGCAGGTCGGGTAGTCGAACTGCGTGATGATCACGCCGTCGGAGTCGCGGCGCATGATCGGGACGTAGTCGGTGAGCACCTCGGACGACATGATCACGCCGGCGGCGTGCACGCCGGTCTGCCTGATCAGGCCCTCCAGGCCCTTGCCGAGGTCCATCGTCGCCTTGACGTCGATGTCTTCCTCGTAGAGCCGGCGCAGCTCGCCCGCCTCGGCGTAGCGCGGGTGATCCTTGTCGAAGATGCCCGCGAGCGGGATGTCCTTGCCCATGACGGCCGGCGGGAACGCCTTGGACACCCTGTCGCCGAGCGCGTACGGGTAGCCGAGGACGCGGCCGGCGTCCTTGATGGCGGCCTTCGCCTTGATGGTGCCGAACGTGGCGATCATGGCGACCTTGTCGGCGCCCCACTTCTCGGTCACGTAGCGGATCACGTCACCGCGCCTGCGCTCGTCGAAGTCGATGTCGACGTCGGGCATGGAGACGCGCTCGGGGTTGAGGAAGCGCTCGAAGATCAGGCCGTGCGGGATCGGGTCGAGGTCGGTGATGCCCAGCGCGTACGCCACCAGCGACCCGGCCGCCGAGCCACGCCCGGGGCCGACGCGGATGCCGTTGTTCTTCGCCCACATGATGAAGTCGGCGACCACGAGGAAGTAGCTCGGGAAGCCCATCTGGAGGATGACGCCGAGCTCCTTCTCCGCCCGGGCGCGGTGCTCCTCGTCCACGCCCTCGGGGAAGCGCCGTTCGAGGCCCTTCCAGGTCTCCTGGCGGAAGAACCGCTCCTCGGTCATGCCGTCGGGGATGGGATAGGTCGGCATGAGGTTCTTGAACTCGAAGAACCCGGCCGGATCGACCTTCTCCGCCACCAGCAGCGTGTTGCGGCAGCCCTCGGCCCACAGGTCCGAGGAGTCGATCGCGCGCATCTCGTCGGCGGTCTTGATGTAGTAGCCGCTGCCGTCGAACCGGAACCGGTCGGGGTCGGAGAGCTGCTTGCCCGTCTGGATGCACAGCAGGGCGTCGTGGGAGGCGGAGTCGGACTCGTAGGTGTAGTGCGAGTCGTTGGTGACCAGCGGCGGGATGTTCAGCTCCCGGCTGATCCTGCTCAGCCCGTCGCGAACCCGGCGCTCGATGTCGAGCCCGTGGTCCATGATCTCCAGGAAGAAATGGTCCTTGCCGAAGATCTCCTGGTATTTCGCGGCGGCCCGGAGCGCCTCGTCGTACTGGCCGAGCCGCAGCCTCGTCTGCACCTCGCCCGACGGGCACCCGGTGGTGGCCATGAGGCCGTCGGCGTGCTCGGCGAGGATCTCGGCGTCCATCCGCGCCCATTTACGGACGAACCCCTCGGTGTAGGCGCGCGAGGACAGCCGCATCAGGTTGTGCAGGCCCGCTTTGTTGCGCGCCCAGATCGTCATGTGGGTGTAGTAGCCGCCCGCGGAGACGTCGTCCCGCTTCTGGTGCGGCTCGCCCCACAGCACCGGCTTCTTGTTGTGGCGCAGCTCCGGCGCGACGTAGGCCTCGATGCCGATGACCGGCTTGATGCCGGCGGCCGTGGCCTGCTTGTAGAAGTCGTGCGCGCCGTGCATGTTGCCGTGGTCGGTGATCGCGATCGCGGGCATGCCCAGGTCGCCGACCTGCTTGAACATCTGCTTGAGCCGCGCGGCCCCGTCCAGCATCGAGTATTCGGTGTGGACGTGCAGATGGACGAACGAGTCGCGGGACGACATGGAGCGGCACCTCTCGCTCTCGATAAGGTGTTCGGTTCAACTCTAGTGGCCCCCACCGACAATCCGGAGCCGCACCATTTCCTGGGCCGTCTCCTGTGCCGCCTCCTGTGCCGCCTCCTGTGCCGCCTCCTGTGCCGCCTCCGAACCGTACGCCACGCCGCTGATCGGCCGCCGCGCGGAGCGGCGCGCCGGGACCCCCGCCATCACCAGCACCGATATCGTGAACGTCACCGCCAGTAGCTGAGGAGACACTCGGTGCGCACGCAGACCGACGAGGGATACACGCACGCGCTCGGCAACCGCCAGGTGCAGATGATCGCCATCGGCGGAGCGATCGGCGTCGGCCTGTTCCTCGGAGCCGGCGGGCGGCTGGCCGCCGCGGGCCCCGCGCTCGTGCTGTCCTACGCCGCCGCCGGGCTGGCCGCGTTCTTCGTCATGCGGGCGCTCGGCGAGCTCGTGCTCTACCGGCCGGCCTCGGGGTCGTTCGTCGAGTACGCCGGGGAGTTCATCGGCCCGTGGGCGGCGTTCGCCAGCGGCTGGATGTACTGGATCAACTGGGCGTTCACCGGCATCGCCGAATTGACCGCGATCGCCCTCTACATCCATTACTGGGCCCCCGCGTTCCCCCAGTGGCTGACGGCGCTCATCGCCCTCGGGTTCGTGCTGGCGGTCAACCTGCTGTCGGTGCGGCTGTTCGGGGAGCTGGAGTTCTGGTTCGCCATGCTCAAGGTCCTGGCGATCACGGTCTTCCTGGTCGTGGGGCTGGTGCTGGTGGTGTTCACGGTGGGCCAGGCGGGGCCACAGAACCTCACCTCGCACGGCGGCTTCTTCCCGACCGGGGCGCCGCTGGTGCTGATGAGCCTGCAGTCGGTGGTCTTCGCGTACGCGTCGATCGAGCTGGTCGGCATCACGGCGGGCGAGACGGCCAAGCCGCGCGAGGTCATGCCGAAGGCCATCAACGGCGTGGTGTGGCGCATCGCGATCTTCTACGTGGGCTCGGTGGCGCTGCTGGCCATGGTCCTGCCGTGGACCGCCTACCGTGCGGGCACCTCGCCGTTCGTGACGGTCTTCGCCGGTCTGGGCATCCCGTGGGCGGCCGACGCCATGAACCTCGTGGTGATCACCGCCGCGCTCTCCTCCTGCAACTCCGGCCTGTACGCCACGGGCCGCATCCTGCGTTCGATGGCCAAGAAGCAGGAGGCCCCGCGCTTCGCCGGCAGCCTGAGCTCCCGCTTCGTCCCGATCGGCGGCATCCTCTTCACCGCGATCATGTTCCTGGCCGGGGTGGCGCTCTTCTACTTCCTGCCCGAGCGCGCCTTCAACATCGCCACCGCCGTCGCCTCGCTCGGTGTGATCACCACGTGGGGCGTGCTCGTCTACTGCCAGACGCGGCTGCGCAGGTCGGGCCACCGCTCGGCGTTCCCCATGCCCGGCTCGCCCTACACGAACTGGCTGACGCTCGCCTTCCTGCTGCTCGTGGTGCTGCTGATGCCGTTCGCCGACCGCGATCAGCGCATCGCCTTCTTCCTCATCCCGGCCCTGGCCGTGGCCATCGCCCTGGGCTGGACGATCGTCAAGCGCCGTCGGGCGCCGTCACCGGCCGGGTCGGCGGCCGCGTCCCCGGCCGAGTCGTAAGCACCGGATGCCGCATCGAGGCCTCCTCAGGGTGAGAACCGGGGGCGGACCCGCGCCCAGATCGATCATCGGCTGGGTAGGCTCGATGCCGCATCATGGAGTCACCGCTCGGGGGAGGTCGCGCTGGACGAGGCCAGACGAAGGATCATCCAGACCGCGGCCGCCGCCGCCATCGGCGTCGCGCTCGCCCTGGCATGCCTGCCCTTGGGCGTCTATCCCCGGCTGGCCTGCGCCGTGCTGGACGCGGGCTGCCCTCCGGCCGGCGAGCCGCGCGGCCGGCTCCCGCAGGTGACCCGCCTGACGCCCGTCCAGGTCGCGCAGAGCGGCTCGTACGTGGCGCTCGGCGACTCCTACTCCTCGGGCGAGGGCGTCTACGACCTGGACAAGCAGCCGGTCAACGACGGGGCCGACCGGTGCCACCGGGCGACGGGCTCGTACGTGCCGCTGGTGGCCCAGGCCTACCGCTTCGGCGGCGGCACCGCCTTCTACGCCTGCAGCGGCGCCACCACCCGCCAGCTTCTCTCCGGCCAGTACGGCCAGCGGCCCCAGATCAGCCGCGTCGGCCCGGAGGCCAGCCTGGTGACGCTGAGCATCGGCGGCAACGACGCCGGCTTCACCAAGGTACTCACGGGCTGCATCGTCAAGCTGCCGTGGTCGGCGGCCTGCGTCGACCAGGACGCCGCGGTCGCCCGCCGCATCGAGCAGCTTCGGCCCAGCATGCTCAAGGTCCTCGGCGAACTGCGCGTCCGGGCGCCGAACGCCCGCGTCATCGTCCTCGGCTACCCCCGGCCGTTCCCCGGGGAGCCCGTGGCGAGCGTCGACAACCTCACCGTGGCGGACCAGCGCTGGATCAACGGCATGACGCGGCGGCTCAACGACGCGGTGGGGGCGGTGGCGGCGGAGTTCGACCGGGCGATCGCGGCGTTCGGGGGGCCGGGGAGCGTCGAGTACGTGGACGCCTACGAGGCCTTCACGGGGCACGAGGTGGGGCGGGAGCAGCCGTACCTGAACGGGTTGCACGTGGACGTGGAGGAGCTCAAGGTGAACGCGCGCAGCTACCACCCGACGGGCGAGGGCTACCGCCGCTTCGCCGACCTCATCACCAAGCAGATCGCCGCCGGCCCCGGCCGCCCCATGAACAACTTCCACCTCGCCGCCCCATAACCGGCCCCGGTCCACCGATCACACGCCCCCGCACGGGCACCTCGTACGGGATCGGCAGGGGAGCTGCAGGACACCCCAGGCGAATCGGGCGAACCGGCCAAAGAGCGCACCGGACGCCAGCCGAACCCCGGACCGGCTGAGGAACCGCCCCCGACGCCGGGCGGATCGGGCGAACCGGCCGAAGAGTCGCACCCGACGCCAGCCGAACTCCCCGGACCGGGCTGAGGAACCGCGCCGGACGCCGGACGGACCGGCCGAGCAGCCACACCGGACGCCGGGCGACCCGGGCGGAGAGGCGCTCCCCCCGTGCAAACGAGCCGAGAGCACTCCCCACCCCCGGGCAAACGGACGGCGGGCACTCTTCACCCCCGGGCCTCTACTCCTTCGCCCGTTCCTCGGCCAAATGCAGGCCTGCCTCGATGACGGCGTTCATGATGGGCGCGAGCCGAGCCTCTCCGAGCGAGGGCGCCCGCGACGCCATCTTCGCCACGAGCGCGCGCTCCCGGTCCAGATCGCGCCCGGCGAAACCGCCGACCGGCTTGAGCCGCTGCACGATGCCCGCCAGCGCGGCCCGGCGCTCCAGCAACGTCGCCAGCGCGGCATCCACCCGGTCGATCGCCTCCCTGCACTCCGGCAGCGTGGCGGGCGACTCGTGCCGGACCAGCGCACCGACGATCGTCACGGCCTCCTCGGCCTCGCGCAGCGCCGCATGCCCGGCCGCCTCGACCTCCACGTCCCCGGCCGTGGCCCTGCCCGCCGCATCTCGGCCCGTCACGTCACCGGCCGCCACATCTCCGGCCGTGGTCACGCCCGCGTCCCTGCCCGCCGTGTCCTCGGCCGTGGTCGTGCCTGCGTCCCCGCCCGCCGTGTCCCTGCCCGTGTCCTTGCGCACGTGCCCGCCCGCTTGGCCCTCCGCCGACTCCCCGCCCCCGGCGTCCGTGACGTCCGCGATGTCCCTGAGCCCCGTCGGCTCCCGCTCACCACCAGCGACATCCGCAGGCTCCGCCGGTCCGCGCTCACCGCCCGTCGCACCCGCGAGGTCCTTGGGTCCCGCGAACTCCCGCGCCCCGCCGCCGACCAGATCCACGGTCTTCGGGGAGGCGCGCCTGGAGCTCTCCCCGGCCCGCTGCCCCTGGCCGGGCGCGCCATCACGTCCCCGAGCGTCCGCGCCCCGCCCCTGACCGGAGGCGCCATCACGCGCCCGACCCTCCGCGGCACCACGCCCCCGAGCGTCCGCACCGCCACGGCCCTGGCCGTCCGCCGCACCATGCCCCTGACCGTCCGCCGCACCACGGCCCTGGATGGGGTCGTCGACGAGCAGGCCGTCGGCGCCGGCGGCGATCGCGGCGGCGGCGAGCCCGACATCTCGTGAAACGTCGGCAAGCACCGGACGCCCCGACGCAGCCCGCGCCGCCCGCATCAGCCCGAGGTCGAGCTGACTCCCCTCACAGAGGATCACCTGCCCGTCCCCCTCGGCGGCGCAGTACGCGGCCAGCTCCAGCCATTCCTCCAGCGAAGCGGAAGCCCGCCGCTCCACCACCACCGGCAGCCCGAGCGCCGCCGCCGCCCGCACCAGCGGGATGTCCCGCGTCCAGGAGGCCCCCACCACGACGGCGTCGGCCAGCTCGGCGATCGCCGGCAGATCGGCCGCCGACGACGGCTCGACCAGCGTGACCCGCCCCCTCGGCCGCCCGCGCGCCGACACCGCGTCCCGGAGCACCGCGTACGCGTCCCCCGGCCCGTGATCCCCCCGCAGGCTCACCCGCCCACGGATCACCACGGCGGGCCCTTCACCCACGAGCAGCTCGCCCACCGCCACAGCCTGCCGTTCCAAGGTCGATGACATCTCGACTCCCTCAATCGGGCCGGCCTTGCGGAAGCCGGCAGAAAACCAAAAAGGCAGAGACGGGATGTCTCTGCCTCGTGCCGACTCCAGGTGGTCGCTAGCTACCGACCGGCCCTCCCGGAGCCGGCTCGGTAAATGCGTGGCGACAAGTCATATCTGAAGCCTACACCCAGCCCTCCACCTGCTGGACGAGCCTTCTCATATGACGGACTGACCTTCTGGCGAGTCGCCGTTGATCCCTCGCTATGGGAGTATTTCCTGGCCTAGAGGAGGGTACGAGGCCGTTGATGTCGGATCGCAAGCAGGACGGACGCCGCATCGCCGGCCGCTATCAGCTGCAGGAACCCATCGGCAGGGGCGGAATGGGCATCGTCTGGCGAGCCCATGACGAGCTTCTCGATCGCACGGTTGCGGTCAAAGAGGTCCGTTACGCGGCCGCCCTGGGCGAAGAAGTGCAGCTGCTGAACCGGCGCACGATGCGCGAGGCGAGGGCGGCGGCCAGGTTCGAGCATCCCAACGTGATCGTCGTTCACGACGTGATCGAGGAGGACGGCCGCCCCTGGATCGTCATGCAGCTCGTACAGTCGCGGTCCCTGGGCACCGTGATCAAGCAGGACGGGCCCCTGCCCCACAAGCGGGTGGCCGAGATCGGCCTGGCCATGCTGGACGCCCTGCACCGGGCGCACGACGCGGGCGTGCTGCACCGCGACGTCAAGCCCGAGAACGTGCTCCTGGCCGACGACGGCCGGGTCGTGCTCACCGACTTCGGCATCGCCACGCTGGAGACCGAGACGCAGCTCACGGTGACGGGGCTGGCGGGCACGCCGGCGTTCATCGCGCCCGAGCGGCTCAAGGGCCTGCCCGCGCGGCGCGAGTCGGACCTGTGGTCGCTGGGCGCCACGCTGTACACGGCCGTGGAGGGCCGCTCACCGCACGAGCGCGGGATGGCCCTGGCGACCATGCACGCCGTGCTGACCGACGAGCCGGATCCCGCCACCCACGCGGGCCCGCTGGCCGAGGTGATCAACGGGCTGCTGGTCAAGGAGCCCGTGCAGCGCCTGACGTACGAGGAGACGGCGCGGATGCTGCGCTCGACCATCGCGCAGGCGAGCCCGCCGCCGACCGCGCAGTTCCCCGCCGCCCAGCAGTTCCGCGAGACCGCTCCCACGAAGCCGAAGCCGAAGGCCAAGCGCAGGGCCGCGGCGCCCCCGTACCCGCCCGTGCAGGCGCCCGTGCCAGTGCCCGCGCAGGTGCCGGCGGAGGACGACACCCCGACCGACCCGGACCTCGCGCCGCCGCCCCCGGTCGCGCTCCCCGAGACCGGCGCGCGGATCACCCCGGCGCCGGCCAGGGAGCCCGGCCTGCACGGCGAGTCCACGAGGGAGGCGGCGAAGCCGGATTCTCAGCGGCGTACCGGAATGGTCGTCGGGGTGGCCGTCGCGGTCCTGCTCGTCGCCGGTGTGGGCGGCTATCTCGGCCTGCGCGCGGCGCCGGACACCGAGACGCCCGACCCGGTCCCGACACAGGCCGCGGTCGTGCCCACGACGCCGTCGGAGAAGGCCTCGGCGAGCCCGTCGCCCTCGGCCAGCGAGCCGGCCACGTCCACCAGCCCGACGCCGACGGCCGCCCCCACGAAGAAGGCCGACGCGCTGCCGGCCGGCTGGAAGCTGTACAAGGACAAGAAGCTGGGCTTCACGATCGGGCTGCCCAAGGGCTGGGACGTCTTGGAGCGCCGCGGCCGCCAGGTCAAGTTCAGGGGTCCCGGCGGGGCGTCCAACGCGTACGTCATGGTCGAGGAGGCAGAGAACCCGGGCACGGACCCGTACAAGGACTGGAAGAAGCAGGAGCCGTCGCTCAAGCACAACTTCGGCGGCTACGACAAGCTCGACATCAAGAAGGTCGATGTCGAGAAGTTCGACTACATGAAGGCCGCCGCCGACTGGGACTTCACCTGGAACACCGACACCGGTAAGACCCGCGTGCGCAACCGGGGCTTCGTGACGGACAACGGGCGCGCCTACGCCATCTACTGGCACACCCTGAAAAGCCACTGGAAGGCGGACTACCACTTCTTCGAGGGGTTCTGCGCGACGTTCAAGCCCAAGAAGTAGGCTTCGCTGCGTGGAAAGGCAGGTCAGCAACCGATATCGCCTCATCGAGCCCCTCGGTGAGGGCGGCATGGGCGTGGTCTGGCGCGCCTACGACGAGCTGCTCGACCGTACGGTGGCGATCAAGGAGGTCCGCTACTCCGGCGTCGGCGAGGCCAAGCGGGCCGAGCTCAACCGCAGGACCATCAGGGAGGCCAGGGCGGCGGGCCGCCTCGACCACCCCTCGGTGATCGTCATCCACGACGTCGTCGAGGAGGACGGCCGCCCGTGGATCGTGATGCAGCTCGTACGGTCCCGCTCGCTCGCCCAGGTGATCCACGAGCAGGGCCCGCTGCAGGTGGGGCAGGCCGCGGTGATCGGCGGCCGGGTGCTGGACGCCCTGCGGGCCGCGCACGCCACCGGGGTGCTGCACCGCGACGTCAAGCCCGAGAACGTGCTCCTGGCCGACGACGGCCGGGTCGTGCTCACCGACTTCGGCATCGCCTCGCTGGAGGCCGAGGCCGGGCTGACCGCGACCGGCGGGCTGGTGGGCACGCCCGCGTACATGCCGCCGGAGCGTCTCAACGGCGAGCCGGCCAGGCCCGAGTCCGATCTGTGGTCGCTGGGCGCGACGATGTACGCGGCCGTCGAGGGCGAGCCGCCGTTCAAGCGCGACTCGTGGGCGGCGACGGTCGCGGCGGTGCTGCGCGACGAGCCCAAGCCGCCGGTGCGGGCAGGTGCGCTCGAACCGGTCATCATGGGGCTGCTGCGGCGCGACCCCGCCGCCAGGATGCCCGCGGAGCAGGCCGTCAGGATCCTGTACGAAGCCGCCTCCACCCCACGCCACCCCACGCCGTCCGGCCATCCGCGGCCTCCCGCCCCCCAGCAGGACACCAGCTGGCAGCACCGGCCGGACCGGACGCTGCCGGTCGCGCGCAAACGCGGCAAGGCGCTCTGGATCGGCGTGCCCGCCGCGGTGACCGCCGTCGCGGCGCTCGGCACGGCCGGCGTACTGCTCGCCAATCCCTGGACGACGCCGACGCCCACGCCGACCTTCCCGGCCCCCACGACGCCACCGGCCATGCCGACTACTGGGCCGACTACTGGGCCGACCACTGGGCCGACCGTCACCCCCACAAAAAAGCCGGCCCCCACGCTCACGAGCAGGCCGGTGCCCGCCGGCTGGCGGTCCTACACGAGCGCCGCCGGCCGCTTCTCGATCGCCCTCCCCAAGCGGTGGCGGGCGGCGAAGAACCCGCAGAGGGACAGCATCTCCGTGTCCGGCCCCGGCACCTCCGGAGAGCTGATCATCGAGTGGACCGTCCCCGACCTCCCGTGGAACGACCCGGTGAA
Organism: Nonomuraea rosea; assembly: GCF_039539705.1. NCBI lineage: Bacteria > Bacillati > Actinomycetota > Actinomycetes > Streptosporangiales > Streptosporangiaceae > Nonomuraea > Nonomuraea rosea. The sequence goes on from NZ_BAABDQ010000042.1 coordinate 98,021, forward strand.
GCACTGGATCGGGCTGGAGAAGGAGATCCGGGCGAAGGGCGAGTTCAGCCGCTACACCCGCCTCGGCATCACCTCCACCGCCTACCTCGGCAGGAGGGCCGCCGACTGGGAGTTCACCCGGGAGCGCGACGGCGAGCTGATCCACGTGATCAACCGCGGCTTCCACACCGCCGACGGCCGCCCGTACGCCCTCTACTGGGAGACCCCCGACGCCCTCTGGGACAGGGACAGGCACTATTTCGACACGTTCGCCAAGACGTTCAGACCAGGGTGAAAAGAGGGTGAAGGAGCAGGCCCACTTCTGGCGGCACCCGGCGGTGCCGGAGACGGACCTGCTCAGGGCCCGCTACGTCACCCACCGCTTCACCCGGCACATCCACGACGGCTACGCCATCGGGCTGATCGTCGACGGCGTGGAGGAGTTCGACTACCGCGGCACGCTGCACCGCGCGGGCGCGGGCGAGCTGGTGCTGGTCAACCCCGACGCCTCGCACACCGGCCAGGCCGGCACGCCGGGCGGGTGGGCGTACCGCATGCTCTATCCGTCGATCGACGCGCTGGCCGGGATCGCCGCCGAGCTGGGCGCGCCCTGCGCGACGCCGCACTTCCCCGAGCAGGTGGTGCGCGACGACGCCGTGGCGGCGCTGCTCGGCAGGACGCACCGGGCGGCCGAGCGCGGCGACGCGCTGGCCGCCTCGACGCTGAGCCGCACGCTGTTCGCGCGGCTGCTGACCCGGCACGCCGCGCCCAGGCCGGTCGCGGTGCTGCCCGCGGAGGGCCGGCGGGCCGTGCGCGAGGCGCTCGACCTGCTGCACGACAGCCTGGTGGACCCGCCCACGCTGGAGGACCTGGCGGGCGCGGTGGGCGCGCGGCCGTTCGCGCTGCTGCGGGCGTTCAAGGCGGCGACGGGCCTGCCGCCGCACGCCTACCTGACCTCGCTCCGGGTACGCCAGGCGCGCCGCCTGCTGCAGACCGGCGTGCGCCCGGCCCAGGTGGCCGCCGAGGTGGGCTTCACCGACCAGGCCCACCTCAACCGGCATTTCAAGCGCATCGTGGGCGTGCCGCCCGCCGCGTACCAGCGCGCTGCAGGAACGTACAAGACCAGCGATAACACCACCGCATAGCCTCACGTGCCATGGAACCGACAACACACCGTTCCGCCGCCATACGGGACGGTCTCGGCGTGGGCCTGGCCGTGGGGCTGTCCGGGCTCGCCTTCGGCGCCGCGGCGATCACGGCGGGGCTCAGCGTGCCACAGGCGTGCGTGCTGAGCTTGCTGACGTTCACCGGCGCCTCGCAGTTCGCCCTGACCGGAGCGGTGGGCGCGGGCGGCGACCTGGTGGCCGCCACCCTCGGCGCGCTGCTGCTCGGCGGCCGCAACACCCTCTACGGCCTGCGGCTGGCCGACCTGCTGCGCGTGCGGGGGCCGCGCAGGCTGCTGGCCGCGCACGGCGTGATCGACGAGACCGCGGCCGTCACGCTCGCCCAGCCCACCCCGGAGGCCGCGCGTACGGGGTTCGTGACCACCTTCGCCAGCCTCTACCTCACCTGGAACCTCACCACCCTGGCAGGCGCGTACGGCACCTCGTTCCTGGGCGACCCCGGCGTCCTGGGACTGGACGTGGTGGGCCCGGTCGCGTTCCTGGCCATCCTGTGGCCCCGGCTGACCGCGAGCGGCGAGCTGCGCCGGCTGGCCGCGGGCGCGGCGGCGATCGCGCTGTGCGCCACCCCGTTCTTCCCGCCCGGTGTGCCGGTGCTGCTGTCGGCCGTCGCGGTCCTGGTGGTGATGGTGCGATGACGCTGTGGTGGGCGATCGCCGCCGTCTGCGCGGGCTGCTACGCGCTCAAGCTGGCCGGCCTGGCCGCGCCGCAGCGGGTGCTGGACCATCCGGGGGTGCGCAGGTTCGCGGAGCTGGTGCCGGTGGCGCTGCTCGGTGCGCTGATCGCGGTGCAGATGTTCACGCAGGAGGGCGGGCTGAGCGTCGACCCCGCCCGTACGGCCGGCCTCGGATCCGCAATCGTGGCACTCCTGCTCCGTGCCCCTTTTCTGGTCGTTCTGGCCACGGCGGCCGTCGTCACCGCGACTGTCCGGATGCTTATGGGGTAGTCGCCGGGCATGTCCGATTCAGCACAGATGGTCGGCGGGCGCTATCGGCTGCTCCGGACGATCGGCCAAGGCGGTATGGGCACAGTGTGGCAGGCGCACGACGAGGTGCTCGGCAGGGACGTGGCTGTCAAGGAGGTACTGCCGCCGCCCGATCTGACGGGGTCCGAGCGCGAGGAGTTCGCCGTCCGCACGTTCAGGGAGGCCAGAGCGGCCGGCCGGGTGGCCCATCCCGGCGTGGCGGCCGTGTACGACGTGCTGGAGGAGCACGGGCACCCGTGGATCGTCATGCAGCTCGTGCACTCCAGGACCTTGGGCGAGATCATCCGCGACGAGGGCCCGATGCCGCCCGCCGACGCCGCCGCCATCGGGTTACAGATCCTGGAGGCGCTGCGCGCGGCGCACGCGGCCGGCGTGCTGCACAGAGACGTCAAACCGGACAACGTGCTGCTCACCGAGGACGGCAGGGCGGTGCTCACCGACTTCGGCATCGCCACCACCGAGGACGAGGCGCCCCTGACCAGGACCGGCATCCTGATCGGCACCCCCGCGTTCATGGCGCCCGAGCGGGCCGCCGGGGGCCAGGCGCGGCCCGCGTCCGACCTGTGGTCGCTGGGCGTCACCCTCTATCTGGCGGTCGAGGGCCACTCGCCCTTCCACCGGGATCACGCCCTGGCCACGCTGGGCGCGGTCATGCACGCCGAGCCGGAGCCGCTGGCCCGCGCGGGCGTGCTCGGCCCGGTGCTGCTCGGGCTGCTGCGCAAGAACCCGGCCGAGCGCATGACGCTGGAGGAGGCCGAGCGGCGCCTGGCCGTGATCATCACGGGCGGCCCGCCCGACCAGACGGGGCCGGTCACCGCGTCGGCGGGCCTGGGAGCGGGAGTCCTGGGAGCGGGAGCGACGGGCTTGGGAGCGCGGGCGGCGCGGCGGCGCCGTCGCGGGCTGCCGCTGGCCGGGATCGCCGCGGGGGCGCTCGTCGTGGCCGTCGTCACGGGCGGCGCGGCCTGGTGGTCCAGCCGTCCGAGCACCGGCGGCGAGACGACCAGGATCACGCCGTCCGTCGTGACCACGCTCGGCCGCACCACCGGAACGCCCGCGCCGTCCGTGTCGGAATCCACGTCCGCGCCGGCGGTGACGGCCGGGACGTCCGCCCCTCCGGCCTCGCAGAGCACTCCGCCCCCGACCCGGGAGCAGCCGAGGACGCCGGCGACGGGGAAGCGTCCCACGCAGAGCCCGACGCCCACGAAGTCCAAGGAGAAGAAGCCGGAGTCCCCGTCGGAGAGCCCGGGCTCGCTCGACGGGGCGGACAGGGCCGAGCAGGAGGACGAGGAGCCGGAGTGACGGCCCCGGAGTGACGGACTCGGCTCAGGACTCGGCGGCCACGATGTCCAGCGCCTTCTGCAGGTCCTGCGGATAGTCGGTGCTGAACGACATCCACTCTCCGGTCGAAGGGTGCTCGAACCCGAGCGCGACCGCGTGCAGCCACTGCCTCGTGAGCCCGAGCCGGGCCGAGAGGGTGGGGTCGGCGCCGTAGAACAGGTCTCCGACGCAGGGGTGGCGCAGGGCCGACATGTGCACCCTGATCTGGTGCGTCCGGCCGGTCTCCAGCTTGATGTCCAGCAGCGACGCCGCCCTGAACGCCTCGATCGTGTCGTAGTGGGTGACGGACGGCTTGCCGCCCGCGACCACCGCGAACCTGCCGTCGCCCGACGGGTGCCGGTCGATGGGCGCGTCCACGGTGCCCCTGAACGGGTCGGGATGTCCCTGGACGAGCGCGTGGTAGCGCTTGTCGACCGTGCGTTCTTTGAAGGCCCGCTTGAGCCACGAGTAGGCGTGCTCGCTCTTGGCCACGGCCATCGCGCCCGTGGTGTTGGCGTCGAGCCGGTGCACGATGCCCTGGCGCTCGGCCGCGCCGCTGGTGGCGATCGTGTGCCCGGCCCCGAGCAGGCCGCCGATCACGGTCGGGCCCGTCCAGCCGACGGTCGGGTGGGCGGCCACCCCGATCGGCTTGTTGACCACGATGATGTCGTCGTCCTCGTACACGATCGTCATTCCCGGCACCGGCTCGGCGACCGGCATCGGGGTGGTGATCGGGGGCGGCAGCGTCACGTCGAGCCACGCGCCCGCGTGCAGCCGGTCGGACTTGGCCGGCTGTTTGCCGTCCACCAGCACCTCGCCAGAGCCGATCAGCTCAGCCGCGCGGGTGCGGGAGAAGCCGAACAGCCTCGACAGGGCGGCGTCGAGGCGCTCGCCCTCCAGCCCGTCGGGCACGGGCATGCTCCGCTGCTCAGTCATCGTTCCCGACCTCCTTGGCACTCTCGCTGGAGCCGTCGATCTGGACGTTTCGCCAGGCCAGGATGACCGCCAGGATGCCGCCGCAGACGATCGCGGAGTCGGCGATGTTGAACACGGGGAAATAGTCGATGATCGGGAAATGTCCCGGAAGGACCTCGATGAAGTCGACCACGTGCCCCTGGAACTGCGTCGGCCTGCCGATGCCCGACGGGTAGCGCAGCAGCCGGTCGGTGAGGTTGCCGAGCGCCCCGCCGAGCAGCAGGCCGAGCGTGATCGCCCAGGACCTGCTGCCCAGCTTCCGCGCGGTGCGCACGATGGCCGCCACGACGCCCGCCGCGATGAGCGTGAAGATGAACGTCATCCCGGTGCCGATGCTGAACGCGGCCCCGGAATTGAAGATCACCCGGAACTGCAGCACATCCTGGATGACGACCAGCGGCGCCTCGCCCTCAAGCGTGCGCAGCACCACCGTCTTGGTGATGAGGTCGGCCGTGTAGATGACGGCCGCCAGCACGATGAGGACGGCGAAGAGGCGGCCCCGGGATCTGCCTACCGGCGCTCCTCCTTCTGCTTGCAGGCCACGCACAGCGTCGCCCTCGGGAACGCCTGAAGGCGCTCCTTGCCGATCGGCTTGTGGCACGATTCGCACACTCCATAGGTCCCTGCGTCGATCCTGGCGATCGCACGTTCGTTCTGCGCGACCAGATCGCGCGCATTCAGGGTAAGGGCGATCTCGCGTTCGCGCTCGTACGTCTTGGCCCCGGCGTCCGCCTGGTCGTCGCCGGCTCCCTGGGTGACGTCTCCAGAGGCGATCTCCGACTCGTGGCGGCGGATGTCCGCGTTGAGCTCGTCGATCTCGGTCTGGAGCATGCCGCGTACCTCGGCCAGCTCCTCTTCCGACCACATGGCCGGTGTAGCGGTCTGCGTGACTGCCGCCATGGCTGCCTCCATTGCTGATCAAGGCCGTGAATGGTGCGGGCAGCTTAGGATCCACATAACGGAACGGCAAACGACCCGCCGGACGGTTTACCTCTCCCGTACTATCCCGCCCCGCGCATTCAACTCCTCCTCAGGCGTGTCCATTCCCACAACTTTGTCGGCTTTACGTCTTCTCTACCGCCGGCGTGGCCGGAGAAGTGGAACGCGTGTGCGTCTCCAGGCGAACCCGGAAGCCTTCGCCTCCACTCTGCGTTATGGTTTGAGACTGCAAGGCGTTGATGGGGCCCGACTGTGAGGGATATCACCCCGGAGCCGCCGGAAGAACGGCTCTTTCGAGCTCACTAGACCCGGCAGCGGATCGAATGAAGAGGGTCTCGCCCAGCGCGAGGTCAAGAAGGGTGGTACCGCGGGGCCGCGAGGCTTCGTCCCTTCACGCTAGCCCTGCCGGCCGTATCAAGCGTGGAGGTCCCGCCCGAAATGTCTTCTTTCCGCTCTCTTCCCGCGCAGGTCGACCTGCCCGCGCTCGAGCGTGAGGTCCTCGACCGCTGGCGGGACGGGAAGATCTTCGAGCGTTCCGTCGAGCAGAACGCCGGCAATCCCTCCTGGGTCTTCTACGAGGGCCCGCCCACGGCCAACGGCCTGCCCGGCGTGCACCACGTCGAGGCGCGGGTGTTCAAGGACCTCTTCCCCCGCTACAAGTCCATGCGCGGATTCAGCGTCCCGCGTAAGGCCGGCTGGGACTGCCACGGCCTGCCGGTCGAGGTGGGGGTCGAGAAAGAGCTGGGCCTGTCCGGCAAGAAGGACATCGAGACGTACGGCATCGCCGAGTTCAACGCCAAGTGCCGCGAGTCGGTGCTGCGGCACGTGGACGCGTTCGAGCAGATGACCGAGCGCATGGGCTACTGGATCGACCTGTCGCAGGCCTACCGGACCATGGACCCGTCCTACATCGAGTCGGTGTGGTGGTCGCTGAAGGTCGTGTTCGACAAGGGGCTGCTGTTCCGCGACTTCCGCATCACCCCCTACTGCCCGCGCTGCGGCACCGGCCTGTCCGACCACGAGCTGGGCCAGCCCGGCGGCTACGAGAACGTCTCCAGCCCGACGGTCTACGTCCGCATGCCGGTGACGTCGGGGCCGCTGGCCGAGCTGGGCGCGGCGCTGCTGATCTGGACGACGACGCCGTGGACGCTCGTCTCCAACACGGCGGTGGCCGTGCACCCCGACGTGACCTACGTCGCGGCCCGCACCGCCGACGGCGAGGTCCTGGTCGTGGCCGAGCCCCTGCTCCCGGTGCTCGGCGAGGGCGCGACCGAGGTCGCCCGCTACACCGGCCGCGAGCTGGAGCACACCACCTACTCCCGCCCGTTCGACCTGGTCGACATCCCCGGCGCCCACTACGTCGTGCTCGGCGACTACGTCACCATCGAGGACGGCACCGGCCTGGTCCACCAGGCCCCGGCCTTCGGCGCGGAAGATCTGGCCGTGATCAAGCGGTACGAGATGCCGATCGTCAACCCGATCGGCCCCGACGGCCGCTTCCTCGACGACGTGCCCATGGTCGGCGGGCGGTTCTTCAAGGACGCCGACGAGGAGCTGACCGAGGACCTGCGCGCCCGCGGGCTGCTGTTCCGCGGCGGCCACTTCGAGCACAGCTACCCCCACTGCTGGCGCTGCCACACCCCGCTGCTCTACTACGCGCTCCCGTCCTGGTACATCCGCACCACCTCGGTCAAGGACCAGATGCTGGCGGAGAACTCCACGACCAACTGGTTCCCCGACACGATCAAGTGGGGCCGGTTCGGCGAGTGGCTGCGCAACAACGTCGACTGGTCGCTGTCGCGCTCGCGCTACTGGGGCACGCCGCTGCCGCTGTGGGTGTGCTCCGAGGACGAGTCCCACGTCACGTGCGTCGGCTCGATGGCGGAGCTGAGCGAGCTGGCGGGCCAGGACGTCTCCGCCCTCGACCCGCACCGCCCCTACGTCGACGACGTGACCTTCGGCTGCCGGTCCTGCGGCGCGGAGTCCCGCCGCGTGCCCGACGTCATCGACGCCTGGTACGACTCCGGCTCCATGCCCTTCGCCCAGTGGGGTGAGCGCGGCAAGCCCGACGGCCTCTACCCGGCGCAGTTCATCTGCGAGGCCACCGACCAGACGCGCGGCTGGTTCTACTCGCTGATGGCGGTCGGCACCCTCGTCTTCGGCCAGTCCTCCTACGAGAACGTGCTCTGCCTCGGCCTCATCCTGGCCGAGGACGGCCGCAAGATGAGCAAGCACCTGGGCAACATCCTCGAGCCGATCCCGCTGATGGACCAGCACGGGGCCGACGCGCTGCGCTGGTTCATGGCCTGCGCGGGCTCGCCCTGGTCGGCTCGCAGGGTGGGGCACAACACGCTGGAGGAGATCGTCCGCAAGGTCCTGCTGACGCTCTGGAACACCTCCTCGTTCTTCACCCTCTACGCCAACGCCGAGTCCTGGACCCCGGCCAGGCTGGCCGAGGCCACGCCGGCGGCCGAGCGCCCGCTGCTCGACCGCTGGGTGCTGGCCGAGCTGCACAGGACGGTGGCTGAGGTCACGGCGTCCCTCGACGTCTACGACACGCAGCGCGCCGGACGCCGCCTGGCCGACTTCCTCGACGACCTGTCCAACTGGTACGTCCGCCGCTCGCGCCGCCGCTTCTGGCAGGGCTCCGCGGACGCGTTCGCGACCCTGTACGAGTGCCTGGAGACGGTGACGCGGCTGATGTCGCCGATCACGCCGTTCCTCACCGACTACCTCTGGGACGTCCTGCGCTCGCCCGAGGCGCCCTCCTCCGTGCACCTGGCCTCCTGGCCCGAGGTGCGCGAAGACCTGCTCGACCCGGCGCTGTCCGACCAGATGGCGCTGGTGCGCCGCCTGGTGGAGCTGGGCCGCTCGGCGCGCGCCTCGTCGGGCGTCAAGACCCGCCAGCCGCTGGGCCGCGCGCTGGTGGGCGCCCACGGCTGGCCGACGCTCCCCGCGGAGCTCAGGGGCCTGGTGGCGGACGAGCTGAACGTCCAGGCCCTTGAGGACATGTCGGGCTTCAGCGCCGATCTCGTCTCCTACACCGTCAAGCCCAACTTCCGGGCCCTGGGCAAGCGCTTCGGCTCCCAGACCAAGCTCGTGGCCGCCGCGGTGAGCGCCGCCGACCCCACGCGCGTCGCCCGCGCCCTCCGCTCGGGCGCGACGGTCATGGTCGAGGCGGACGAGCTGGGCGAGATCATGCTCGGCCCCGACGATGTGATCGTCAACGAGCAGCCCCGCGCGGGCTGGGCCGTGGAGACGGGCGCGATCGGCACGGGCACGGGCGAGACGGTGGCCCTGGACCTGGAGCTCACCGACGCCCTGCGCCGCGCGGGCCTGCTGCGCGAGGTCGTCCGCCTGGTCCAGGAGGCCCGCAAGTCGACCGGCCTGTCGATCACGGACCGCATCGACCTGTGGTGGGCCACGACGTCCCCGGACCTCGCGCAGGCGCTGCGGTCCGAGGGCGGGGTCGTGGCGGAGGAGGTCCTGGCGACGACGGTCACCGAGGGCACGGTGGCGGACCTGCCGTCCCACACGGACGAGGACCTCGCCCTGACCTTCCAGCTCCGCCGCGCCTGACACCGGAACGACCGCCCAGGTCCCACAGCTCCTGGGCGGTCACCCCGCACTGCCGCCGTACGGTTTCCAGCGCACGGGGTCGGTATCGTCGGGGGCCGATGCTAGATTGCGGCGGCATGGCGACGTCCTCCCAGCAGAAACCACCGATCCTGCACGTGATCGACGAGGAGTTCGCACCACCGGATCGGGGCGACGAGCAGGAAGGCCCGGAGTCCGCGGTTCCTGCCGGTGATCCGGACGAGGCGGTGCGGCTCTTCCACCACTACCGACGGCTGATGGCGCGGATCCTCGGCTACGAGGAGGAGCTCCCCGGGCCCGCGAGCGAGGAGGACCTCGCCGCGGTGGAGGAGCGGCTCGGCGTCGCGCTGCCTTTAGATCTCCGCGCGCTCTACGGCATCGCCGACGGTGACGGTGACCTCGTCAACCCGCTGTTCGACCGGCAGGAGTGGCTCCCTCTCTCCGAGATCGGCGAGCAGGATGATGAGTGGCTCGGCATCGCGCAGGAATGGCAGTACGAACCCTGGCGCCAGACCGTGTTCGATGCCCAGCCCCCGAATACCGTCCGGAGGTCGCCGCTGCGTACGGGCTGGATCCGGTTCGCGTTCGACACGGGCGGCAACTGGCTCGCGGTGGACATGGATCCAGGGCCGGACGGCCGTCCCGGACAGGTCATCAAGGTCGGGGTCGACTACACGCAGGGGCCGGCGTACATCGCCGACTCGGTGACCACATTCCTGCGCCGCCTGGTGGAAGCGCTGGAACGCGGTGACTACGTCCAGCACGACAAGAGCATGTGGATCGAGGCGGACCTGCCGGAGCTGTCCGAGCGCACCACGTACTACGACGGCCCGCCCTCCCGCGAGCGGGCCGGACAGGCCGGTCCTGGCGTGCAGGACGTCCGGGTGACCGAGGTGGAGGATTGCACGTTCCTCGACGCGGTGCCCGAAGTGCGCTCGCTGGCGCTGTCGAGCACGGGCTCGCCCGACCTGACCCCGCTCGGCGGCCGGCCGCTGGAGTATCTGGCGCTCGATGTGGAGTCGGCCGACCTGGCGCCGCTGGCCCGGAACCGGGAGCTGCGCTCGCTGTCGATCACTTGCGCGCGTCCCGTCGAGCTGGCTCCGCTCCGTACGGTGCCCAGCCTGTGGGCCCTCGACATCGCGGCGGCACCCGTCGCCGACCTCGCCACGGTGACCGAGCTGAAGGGATTGCGGTACCTGGAGGTGACCCAGGACCAATGGCGGGAGCTGTCGGAACTCGGCGGCCTGCCGCCGCTGGCCGTCGCCGGTGTCCACCCCCACCGCCCCGAACGCGACTGGCCGGTCGGTACTGCCTGGGTCACCACCTACGACGAGCCGCCTGCGCCAACAACCTGACCCGGTCCCTTGGGCGGTGCCCGAGGGACCCGCCCAAGGCCGCCCGTCTCACGGTCGCGGCGGCAAACCGGGCAACCGCCGTAGGCGATCAGCGCTCTTCCGGCCGTCTCCCGGTCACGCCGACAGACCCCGGCAACCACCGTAGACGATCAGCGCTCTCCCGGCCGTCGCCCGGTCACGCCGACAGACCGGGCAACCACCGTAGACGACGAAGTCTCAGCTGACCGTCTCGCGGTCGTGCTGGCAGACCGAGCAGCTCGTCAGCCCGGCCGCTTCCGCCGCCGCGAGCGTCATCGTCTCCACGCCCGTCTCGCCGGCGCCCCTGATCAACGGGCACGCCGTGCTGTGGTAGCGACGGGTGCCGACGATGACCTTCACGGTGCCGGGACGCTCACCCTTGGCGCCCGCTCCACCGCTCTGGGGGCCGGTGGACTCCGCACCGCTCTTGGAGCCGGACGACTCAGCCTTGGCACCTGTGGCCTGCGGCTTCGCCGGCGTACCGGAAGCCTGCGGTCTGGGCGCGGCCGGGGAGGGCCCGGACTTACCCGACGCAGACGATGATCCGACCGGCCCGTTCTTCGGTCCTTCCGGCCGGGAGGAGCCCGCGGCGGGAGCACCGGCCCGTGCCGCGTCCGCTGCGGAGGCCCCGCCCTTGGCGCCCGTGCCCGGCCCGGCAGGCCGGGCATCCGGCGTGGGGCCGGATGGCCTGGCCCCGGCGCCCGGGCCTCCGGGCTTGGTGCCCTGGCCCGCAGCGCCCATCGTGCTGGACGGTGTTCTCGTCTTCTCCGGATCCCCGCTCGCGGAAGGGCGCTCCGGCCCTGTCTTCCCCGAGGCCCCCGGCTTCGCACCGGACCCCGTGGCGATCGGCCGTTCCCCTGAACCAGAGCCCGAGCCCGAACCCGTACTCGGGGCGGCACCGGGCCTCGACCCCGGTCCGGCACCCGTACCAGAGCCCGGCCTCGCCGCCGGCCCCGAGGAGGGCCTGGCGGGCGTAGCGGAACCGGCCCCTGTGGGCAGCGGCCCCTTGGGCTTGGCCTCCGACTCGGCCGAGGACGCGGGCCGCTCCGGCAGCACCGTGTTCTCTCCCGAGGCAGCGCCCTTGGCGGCGCCTCCGGAAGACCCTCCAGGAGCCCCAGAAGGACGCTCGGACGGCCCGGAAGCCGCAGACCGGGCCTGGGCCTGGGTGGCGGCCTGTGCGACGGACGGAGGCACGCGCAGCTGCGGCGCCGTTTCGGACCCGGAGGACTCGTCCGCACCGGAGTCTCTGGCGGACGACGAAGGCTTGGCCACGGACTGACCCGGCTTGCCCGGCGACCGCGGTGGCTTGTCGCCGGCCTGCTCGGGAGAAGCGGCGGCCTGCTCGGCCGAAGCGGCGACCCGCGCGGACGTCCCGGCGGTCTGCGCGGACGTCCCGGCCGCGGCGGAAGGCCGCCCAGCCGACGGCGCCGGCCTGCTCGCCGTCCCCTGACCGCGCCCCTCACCGGACCCTTCGCCAGGCCTTGCGCTACGCCCCTCACCGGACCCTTCGCCGCGCCTGTCGCCAGGCCCTGCGTTGCGTCTCTCGCTGGGTCCTTCGCCACGTCCCGCGCCCTGGCCCGGCGAGGCCTGGCCACCGGTCGGCCTGCCCGGCGATGCCTGGGCGGACGAACCGGAAGACGGGGGCGCGCCCGAAGGCCGGCCCGGCTGAGCGCCAGACGGCTTGCCGGGCGACGGCCCGGAAGAGGGCTGTGTGCCCGCAGGCTCGGACCTGGATCCGGAGGTGGACCCGGGTGTGGCCGGTCGGAAGATGGAAGTCTGTGTCTCCCCCTGCTCGTCGGCATCCGGCTCGGAAGCGGCGGCGGAGGAGGGAGAAGAAGTCGTGGACGTGCCGGGCGAGCGGCCGAACCACCCGGTGGCGCCTTCCTCGTGGGAGGCAGCGGACTCCGGGCTGGGGGTGGAAGCCTTGGTATCGGGCTTCGGCGGGGCGACCGGCGGCCGTAGGTCGCGGGTCTCCGCGGAGTTTTCCCGGCTCTGCGCCGCAAGGGCGGCGCCGGGTGCGACGACGGGCTCGGGGCCGGCGGCAGGCGGCAACTGCCGTCCGCCGAGCGCTGCGTCCGGCAGACACGTCGTGCAGGGCGTGAAGCCCTCCTCGCGTGCCTCCTCGTAGGTGAGCTCCTCATGATCCCGGCCACTCAGCTGCCGGCAACCGGGGACGTGATAACGCTTGCGTCCCGGGATCACCAGCACGATCGCATCCGGCGAGATGCCACCCGCCGCGGGGCGGCGCTGGGCGGCGGCGGGAACCGTCGCCGTCCGCTGAGGCGTCTGCGGATGCGTCGGGGGCTGGGGATGCGGTTGCGGACCCGTGGGGCCGGCATGGGGACCGGTCTGGGTGTACGGCAACCCGGGCGGCATGAGCCCCTTCGGCGGGGTGGCCGGCGCAGCGGCCTGTCCACCACCTGGAAACAACTCGTTGCGCCGCAGGAACGCCCCGATCACCAGGAACAGCGCGGACAGCACGCTGACCACGATGGACCACATGATCAGGAACGGCTTCGCCAGCACGAAGCCCGCGATCAGCAGAACCACTGCCGCGAGCACCAAACCAGCACTGATAAGGATCACAGGGGGCTCTTTCGAGTGACAGGTCCTAGTGACCCGTTACTTTACCGGCGGTCGTTGTGCGGACCGTCACCGCCGGGGAAGACACCCTGCGGAGGCTCGCCACCGAACGGGTTGGGACCACCCGGAAGAGGCGGCTGACCACCCTGAGGCATGGCGTGCGACATGGCGGGAGCCTGACCCTGCTGGCCACCACCCGACATGACCGGGAACCCACCGCTGCCCTCGGCGGAGACGTTGAGCTCGGCGAGCTGGTTCTCCAGGTAGAGCTTGAGCCGGCTGCGGTATTCGCGCTCGAAGCTGCGCAGCTCCTCGACCTTGCGCTCGAGCTCGTCGCGGGTCTGCACCAGCGAGCCCATCGCCTGACGGTGGCGCTCCTGCGCGTCGCGCTCGAGCGTCTCCGCGCGGGCACGGGCGTCGCCGATGACCTGCTCGGCCTGGCGGCGGGCCTTGGTGAGGATCTCGTCGGCCTCGCGGCGGGCGCGGGTGACCGTCTCGTCCGCCTCACGGCGGGCGTCGGAGATCGCCTGGTCGGCGGTCTGCTGGGCAAGCGCGAGCACGCGAGCCGCCGTGTCCATGTTGTCCTCGGCGGGCGGCATGCTCATGGCCACGGGGACCGGCTGCTGCTGCATGGGGGGCGGCTCGGGGGCCCGCATGGGCTCCGGCTGCTGCTGCTGGGGCGGCGGCCCCATCATCTCCGGCTTGGGCTGCTCCTGCACCGGCGCGGAGGCCATGGGCATGCTCATGCCGCCCGGCACCTTCCCGCGCAGGCACTCGGCCAGCTTGGCGCGGAGCTCCTCGTTCTCTTGGATCAGGCGGTCAAGCTCAGCCTCCACCTCGTCAAGGAAGGCGTCGACCTCTTCCTCGTCGTAGCCCGGTCGCAGCCGGGTGGTACTGAATTGCTTGTTCCGCACATCGGCGGGCGTCAGCGGCATTTTTTGGTCTCCTTGGCGCGCTTGGAGTCTGTCCGGAGGGACGGTAACCCGAAGTCACTTCAGCGCGGACACGAGTTGGATCACGACCGGCGCGACACCGGCCCGGCTCATCGCAGCGATCCCGCGATCTGAATCAAGATCAGAACCACGATGAACAGGACAGTGAAGCTTAGGTCAAAGGCCACCGTACCCAACCGGAGCGGGGGAATGAAACGGCGGAGGAACTTGAGTGGTGGGTCGGTTGCGGTGTATGTGGCTTCCGCCAGCACCAGGACGACGCCGGACGGTCGCCACTGGCGGGCGAACGCCTGCACCGTCTCAAAGATCATCCTGCCGATGAGCAGCACCAAATAGAGAGACAGGACAACGACCAAGATCTGACTGACGATCCCCACGGCCCGGCCGCGCCTCCACTTCCGATGTGCCCTACCGGTCTCGGCGAGACCTGGTTGGGTGCGATAGACATACAGAGACTCTAACTCTGGTTGAAGAACCCGCGTTCCGCGATTCGGGCCTTGTCCTCGGCGGTCACCTCGACATTGGCAGGGGACAACAGGAACACCTTGTTGGTAACACGTTCAATGCTGCCATGTAGGCCAAAGACCAGACCTGCCGCGAAATCGACCAGCCGTTTCGCGTCACTGTCAACCATCTCGGTCAGGTTCATGATGACCGGGGTCCCGTCGCGGAAGTGCTCACCGATGGTACGCGCCTCGTTGTACGTGCGGGGGTGGAGGGTGGTGATGCGCGCCAGATCGGTCGTGCGGCGCTCCAGGATCGTCGTGGCGGGCCTGGGCGCGGGGACTCCTGGGTCAGCCTCGTCGTCGCGCTCCTGGACCGCTACAGCGCGTTCCTCGCCGGTCCGCTGCACCTCGTCGTCGTAGGCGTACTCGTCGGTGTAGGTCTCGTACCTCTCGTAGCGGTCGTCCTCCACGAGCCCGAGGTAGACCGCCATCTTGCGCATCGCGCCGGCCATCGCTACGTCGTCCTCCTGCTCATGGTCGCACTCGCTCGAGTCCGTCGCCGGGTCCGAGGCGGCAGGCGTACCCCCCTGGAGCTCACCGCTGATCGACCTCTACTTGGTCATGGGCCTGAAGACCCACTTGACGGGACATTACCTGACGAAGGGCTTGCGACGACCGAGCAACGCCGTACCGATCCGCACGTGTGTCGCGCCGTACGCGACGGCCTCCGCGAGGTCCTCGCTCATGCCCGCCGAGATCATCGTGGCGCGCGGATGCTGCTCCTGCAGGCGCAGCGCCAGATCGCGCAGCCGGGCGAAGGCCTTGGCCGGCTCCTCGCCCAGCGGCGCCACCGCCATGACGCCGCCCAGCCACAGCCCGTCGGCCAGCGCCACCTCGTCGGCCAGTTCGAGCAGGTCGCCGGGGCGCGCGCCGCCCCTGGCGGGGTCGTCGTCGAGCGCCACCTGCAGCAGGCAGCCGACGCTGCGGCCCTGCCGCACCGCCTCCTTGCTGACGGCCTCCACCAGCCTGAGGCGGTCGATGGAGTGGATCACGTCGGCGTAGGCGACGACGGAACGCACCTTGTTCGTCTGGAGCTGCCCGACGAAGTGCCAGGTCAGCGGGAGAGCCGCCAGCTCGTGAGCCTTGGGCGCGGCCTCCTGGTCGCGGTTCTCGCCGACGTCGCGCACGCCCAGCCCGGCCAGGATCCGCACGTCCTCCGCCGGCCGCGTCTTGGTGACGGCGATCAGCGTGACCTCGCCACGGTCGCGCCCGACGGCGCGGCAGGCCGCCGCGATGCGCGCGTCGACCTCGGCGAGCCCCGCCGCGATCTCGTCACTTCTCACGTCACTCTCCCTCTCACCGCCGGCCGTCTCACTACCGGCATCCTCGCGCCCGTCCGTACGGCTCGCGCACGTCCTCTGCACAGCAGGCCACCCTTTCCTGTCCGGTGGGACCGGGCTTGTCGGCGGAAGATCCGGTACGGCAGGCAGCCTCGCGCACATGACGGCGCCGCTCCCGTATCCCTGCGGGGAGCGGCGTCAGGCGGGCGGCTACTTGAGGAAGTCGGGAACGTCGAGTTCCTCTTCCTGCTCCTCGAAGATCACCCGAGGACGTTTGACGGGCTCCGACATGCGGGAGGTGATGGGCGTGGGCGGGTTGGCGGGCTCGGGCGTGGGCCGCGGGATCGAGACGGGGCCGGACGGCTCGTCGGCGACGGCGTCGTCGATGCGCTCGACCGACTGCACCGGCTCCACCGGACGCACCGGCTCGGGCCGGGGCTCGGGCCTGAACTCCGCGCGAGGCTCGGGCCTGGGCTCAGGACGGAACTCCGTGCGGGGCTCGGGCCTGGGCTCCGGGCGAGGCTCGGGCCGGAAGTCGGCACGCTGCTCGGACCTGAAGTCTCCCCTGGCCTCGGGACGCAGCTCAGCTCGCGGCTCAGGGCGCACCATGGGCGGCTCGGACTTCACACTGGGCGACGCGATGCTGGGCCGCACAGGCGAGGACACGGGCGGCGCGGGCGGCGGGGCCGCGGCGGGACGGCTGGCCGGGCGCGGCAGCGGCTTCTCCACGGGCGGCGGCACGTCGTCGAAGCCCGCCGCGATCACGGTCACGCGCACCTCGTCGCCGAGCGCGTCGTCGATGACCGTGCCGAAGATGATGTTGGCGTCGAGCGCGGCCGCCATGGACACGAGCTGCGCCGCCTCGTTGATCTCGAACAGCCCCAGGTCGGAGCCGCCCGCGATCGACAGGAGCACACCGTGGGCGCCGTCGATGCTGGCCTCCAGCAGCGGGCTGGAGACCGCCATCTCCGCCGCGGCCACCGAGCGGTCGTCGCCGCGGGCGTGGCCGATGCCCATGAGCGCGGATCCCGCGCCCGACATGACCGACTTGACGTCGGCGAAGTCGAGGTTGATCAGACCGGGGGTGGTGATCAGGTCGGTGATGCCCTGGACACCCGACAGCAGCACCTGGTCGGCCGCCTTGAACGCGTCGAGCACGCTCACCTGGCGGTCGGAGATGGACAGCAGCCGGTCGTTGGGGATCACGATCAGCGTGTCGACCTCGTCGCGCAGCGTCTCGATGCCGGCTTCGGCCTGCGAGGCCCTGCGCCGTCCCTCAAAGCTGAACGGCCTGGTCACGACACCGATCGTGAGCGCGCCGAGCGATCGGGCGATGTTGGCCACGACGGGTGCGCCGCCCGTGCCCGTGCCGCCGCCCTCGCCCGCCGTGACGAAGACCATGTCGGCCCCCTTGAGGACCTCCTCGATCTCCTCGCGATGGTCCTCGGCCGCCTTGCGGCCGACATCCGGGTTGGCGCCCGCGCCCAGTCCGCGCGTGAGCTCACGGCCCACGTCGAGTTTCACATCGGCGTCACTCATCAGCAGCGCCTGGGCGTCGGTGTTTATCGCGATGAACTCGACGCCCTTGAGTCCCTCCTCGATCATCCGGTTGACGGCGTTCACTCCGCCGCCGCCGATGCCGACGACCTTGATGACCGCGAGGTAGTTCTGCGGTGCTGCCACGACGAGGGGCCTTTCCGCTCGTTGACTTGCAATTCGGTGCGGATCGTCTCCGCTTTTTCTCAGTTCGGGTAACTCTCAACCTCAGGTTGAGATTTAGATTTATGTCAACCTGAGGATTGATACGGACAGTAGGAGTTACGCTCCAGGCGGGTCAACTAACCGCGCCGCAAGCGCGTCCGGCGTGTCGCGGGCTGTCCGTTTCGCTCCGCAGTCGCGCCTGGTCGGGGCCCTCCTCGGCCGAACATCCGGCTTACAGGCTCTCACGGCGCGCCGCCCGCCTCGCACAGGCTCGGCGATGCGCCTGCCCCCGATTCGCCGGACCCTGACGCGACCATCGGCATGGATCGCGGTCATTTCAGGGTCACCACGTCCGGGGAGCTCACGTCATACAGGGTGACTCCTCTTTCGCGCTGGAGCAGCGAGGCGAGGATGCGGGCCTTCTCCTCCGGGCGGTCGGTGCCGCCCCACAGGACGGTGCGGCCGTCGGACAGCTCCAGGGTCACGCCCTCGGCCGTGCCGGCCCGCACCTGTCTGAGCTTGCCCGCCACCGAGGCGGGCACGGCCTGGATGACCTTGAGCGCCGCCATCATGGCGGGGTCGCCCGCGGCGGGCTTGTCCACCTTCAGCAGCGGCAGCATGGGCGGCGCCGCGGACTTGAGCTCGATCACCACGCCCTGCCCGTCGACGATCGCCACCTTGTCGCCCGCGGGGACCGCGGCGACCGGCTCGCGCTCGACCACTTCGATCTTGAGCGTGCCCGGCCAGACCCGGTCGACCTTGGCGGTGGCGAGCTGCCTGATGCCCAGGACGCGGGTCTCGACGTCGGCGAGGTTCACGGTGGCGAGGGGGTGGAGATCGGCCACCCCGGCCTGCTGCTTGATCCGATCGCTCGGCACTGTGAGATTTCCCACGATCTCGATCGATCGCACGCCGAGCACGGGCGAGAAGAACACCAGCCACGCCGCCGTGCCCACGACTCCCGCCGTGAGCAGCACCAGGAACGCCGTCCGCGCCTTCATCGCCCTCCCCTGCATGTCGGCACCGAACCTACGCCGCCGCACCGCGTAACACCGCTCGCCACGCCCAAGCGATCATCCGGATCGAGCAAGGAAGCGGAACAGGGACCAGGCCTTTCGCTCAGGACAGGCGCGCCACGATCTGGGGACCGAGCTCGGTGACGTCGCCCGCGCCCATCGTGAGCACGATGTCGCCGGGCCGCGCCCGCGCCGCCACCAGGTCAGGCACCGCCGCCCGGTCGGGCGCGTACGCCACCCGCTCGGCGGCCAGCGGCACCCGCCCGGCCACCAGCGCGCCGGACACGCCGGGCTCCGGATCCTCGCGGGCGCCGTAGACGTCGAGCACGATCGCCTCGTCGGCCAGCCCCAGCGCCGCGCCGAACTCGTCGGCGAAGAAGCGCGTGCGCGAGTAGAGGTGCGGCTGGAAGACCGCGATGACCCGGCCGGTGCCGGAGTAGGAGGCGACGACGTCGCGGGCGGCCCGCAGGTCGGCGGCCAGCTCGGTCGGATGGTGGGCGTAGCTGTCGAACACCGCGATGCCGCCGGCCTCGCCCTTGGCCTCGAAGCGCCGCTTGGCCCCCGTGAAGGCCCCCAGGCCCTGCCTGATCTCCTCGAACGGCAGCCCCAGCTCGTCGGCCACGGCGATCGCCGCCGCGGCGTTGAGCGCGTTGTGCGCCCCGGGGACGGCCAGCCGCACGTCGCCCTTGCCCTCGATGCTGAACACCGTGCCGAACCCGTCGGGCATGACCCCGTTCACGCGGTAGTCGGCGCCTTCGAGGCCGTAGGTCTTGACCCGCAGCCCGCGCTCGCGCGCGGTGCGCGCCAGCGCGGCCGAGCCCGGGTCGTCGGCGCAGACGATGAGCAGCGAGCCGACCCTGTCGGCGAACCTGGCGAAGCTGTCGTGCACCGCCCGCGGGTCGCCGTAGTTGTCGAGGTGGTCGGCCTCCACGTTGGTGACCACGGCGATGTCGGGCGCGAGCATCAGGAAGGAGCCGTCGCTCTCGTCCGCCTCGGCCACGAACACCCGGCCGTGGCCGTCGTCGGCGCCGAGCCCGGTGGTGACGAGCTGGCCGCCCACGCAGTAGGACGGGTCGGCGCCGCTCTTCTGCAGCGCCACGGTCAGCATCGAGGTGGTCGTGGTCTTGCCGTGGGTGCCGGCGATGGCCACCGCGGTGCGCCCGGCCATGACGGAGGCCAGCGCGGCGGCCCGCGGGATGATCCGCACGCCCTGCTTGAGCGCCTCCCCCAGCTCCGGGTTGGAGTCGCGGATGGCGGTCGAGACGACCACGGTGTCGACGTCCCTGATGTGCGAGGCGGCGTGGCCGATGTGCACGGTCGCGCCCAGCTCGCGCAGCTCGGTGACCAGCTCGGAGCTGCGGGCGTCGCTGCCGGACACCCGGACGCCGCGCTTGAGCAGGATGCGCGCGATGCCGGACATGCCCGCGCCACCGATGCCGATGAAGTGCACCCGCCCCAGATCTTCTACGGCGACGGGATCGACCAGCTTGACGAGACTCATCGGGCTATCTCCAACACTTTCCTGGCAAGCATGATATCGGCGTCCTTCCGCCCCAGTCTGGCGGCGGCCTCCGACATGACGGCGACCCTTTCGGGGTCGCGGAGGATGGGCAGCACGTTCTGAATGATCCAATCAGGTGACAGGTCGGCGTCGTCCACCAGGAGGCCGCCGCCGCCGCGCGCGATGCGCTCGGCGTTGATGCGCTGCTCGCCGTTGCCGTGCGGCAGCGGCACGTAGGCGCCGGGCAGCCCGACCGCGGTCAGCTCCGCGCACGTCAGCGCGCCGCTGCGGCACAGCGCCAGGTCGGCCGCCGCGTAGGCGAGGTCCATCCGGTCGACGTAGGGCAGCAGGACGTATTGGGGGTCGCCGGGCGGCGGCTCGCGGTCAACGGTGTTCTTCGGGCCGACCACGTGCAGCACCTGCACCCCGGCCCGGCGCAGGACGGGCGCCGCGGCGAGCGCGGCCTGGTTGATCGACCTGGCCCCCTGCGAGCCGCCGAACACCAGCAGCGTCGGCCGGTCGTTCTCCAGCCCGAACCAGGAGCGCGCCTTGTCGCCCGTGGACAGCCGGTCGAGCGTGACGAT
The DNA here is from genome assembly GCF_039539705.1 of Nonomuraea rosea. Lineage (NCBI taxonomy): Bacteria > Bacillati > Actinomycetota > Actinomycetes > Streptosporangiales > Streptosporangiaceae > Nonomuraea > Nonomuraea rosea. The sequence continues at coordinate 118,491 of NZ_BAABDQ010000042.1, forward strand.
GTCGCGGCGCAGCGGGGTGCCGATGTACTCGGCCTTGGGCAGCGCGGAGTCGGGGAAGCCGGAGAAGACGTGCTCGGTCAGCCTGGCGCCCAGCCGGTTGGCCAGCCCGGGACGGGGGTTGGCCTCGTGCACGACGATCGGCACCCCGCGTCTCTTGGCCGCCAGGTAGGCCGGGGTGGCGACGTAGCCGCCGAAGCCCACGAGGATGTCGGCCCCCACCCGGTCGAGGATGGCGGCCGTGGCGTTGATGGCTCCCGCCAGCCTGCCCGGCACGGTGAGCAGGCTCGGAGTGATCGCCCTTGGCAACGGCACGGCCGGCACCAGCTCCAGCTCGTAGCCCCTGGCAGGCACGAGCCGCGACTCCAGGCCGCGCTCCGTGCCGACGCAGGTGATGCCGACGCTCTGGTCAAGATGACGCAGTGCGTCCGCAAGGGCGAGCGCGGGCTCGATGTGCCCGGCCGTCCCCCCACCGGCGAGGACCACCCTCATCTCGGTCACTCCCTAACGTGTAGCTCGGCCTCTGGTCGTACCCCCCAGGCCAAGCCAGCTTAGAGCCCGGGCGGCGGCTCCGGGGCCACGAGCGGCCAAGGCCTCTCGCGCTCCCGGCTCGCGTTTCGCGAACGACAGCAGCATCCCGAGCGCGGCCAGCGTGGGCAGCAGCGAGGATCCGCCGTACGAGACCAGCGGCAGCGGGATGCCGGTGATCGGCAGCACGCCCAGCACGGCGCCCATGTTGACGGTCGCCTGCCCGACGATCCAGGCCACCATCGCGGCCGCGGCGAGCCTGATGAAGGCGTCGTTGACCCGCACCGCGACCCGCAGCCCGGCATACCCCAGCAGCCCGAACAGCGCCACCACCATCAGCGTGCCCATCAGCCCGAGCTCCTCGCCGAGGATGGCGAAGATGAAGTCGCTCTCACCGTGCGGCAGCCAGCTCCACTTCTGGCGGCTGCTGCCCAGGCCGAGCCCGAACCAGCCGCCGGAGCCCATCGCGATCTGCCCCTGTACGGCCTGGTATCCGGCGCCCTGGGCGTCGGCCCACGGATCGAGGAAGGCCCCGATGCGCGCCATCCGGTACGGCTCCACCTTGATCATGATGATCGCGGCCAGCACCGCCAGCGACAGGATGCCGCCGAACAGCTTGACCGGGGCCCCCACCACCCACAGCAGCGCCAGGAAGATCATGAACAGCACCAGCGTGGTGCCGAGGTCGCTGCCGAGCATGACCATGACGGCCAGGATCGCGGTGCCGGGCATGAGCGGGATCAGCATCTGCCGCCACTCGATCTTGCCCAGGCGCACCCGCCTGGCCAGCAGGTCGGCGCCCCACAGCGCGAGGCCCAGCTTGGCCGGCTCGGACGGCTGGATCGTGAACGGGCCGATGTAGATCCACCGCTGCGCGCCCAGCTCGGACGAGCCGATGAACAGCACCATGACCAGCGCCAGGATCGACAGCGCCATCAGCGGGTAGCCGGCCCAGCGGAAGAACTTGACCGGCAGGCGCGAGCAGGCGTACATCACCGGCACGCCCACCGCGGCCGACAGCGACTGCTTGATGAACCACGAGAACGGGCTGCCGGTCTTCTGCAGCGCCTCGATGCTGGAGGCCGACAGCACCATCATCAGCCCGAGCGCCAGCAGCAGCGCGCTGCACATGATGATCAGGTAGTAGGTGGTCAGCGGCTTCTCGAGCAGCTCCTTCAGCGAGCCGAGCTGCTCGCGCGCCCAGGTGCCCGGCCCTTCCTGGCTCTCAGCGCTCGCGGTCACGCCGCTGCCTCAGCTCGTGCACGGCGCGCGCGAAGGCCTCCCCCCGAGCCGGATAGTTGGCGAACATGTCAAGGGAGGCCCCCGACGGGGAGAGCAGCACGGTGTCCCCTGGCGAGGCCAGGCGGGCGGCTTCGGTGACGACTCTTTCCATCACACCAGTCTCCCGATCCGCGATGTCCACCACTGGGACATTCGGCGCGTGTCGCGCGATGGCTTCGGCGATCCTGGCGCGGTCCACCCCGAGCAGCACCGCTCCGCGCAGCCTCGGCGCCGCCTGGCGTACCAGGTCGTCGACGTCCGCGCCCTTGAGCTGGCCGCCCGCCACCCACACGATCGACGGGTACGAGGCCAGCGCCGCGGCCGCGGCGTGCGGGTTGGTCGCCTTGGAGTCGTCGATGTAGTCGACCTCGCCGATCCTGTCCACGTGGGCCAGCCGGTGCGGGTCGGGCACGAAGTCGCGCAGGCCCTGGCGGACCGCCTCGGACGGCACGCCCAGCGAGCGGGCCAGGGCGGCGGCCGCCAGCGCGTTGGCCACGTTGTGCGGCGCGAACGGGCGGACGTCCTCCAGCGTGGCCAGCTCCTCGGCCGCCTCCACCGGGTCGGCCACGAACGCCCGGTCGACCAGCAGGTCCTCCACGACGCCGAGCTCCCCGGCCTTGGGCACCCGCAGGGTGAACCCGACCGCCCCCGGGTAGGGCGCGGCCAGCCTGGCCGCCTCGGGATCGTCGGCGTTGAAGATCACCGTCCCGGCGCGCTCGTAGACGCGCCCCTTCGCGGCGGCGTACTCCTCCATGGAGCCGTGCCAGTCGAGGTGGTCGGGGGCCACGTTGAGGATGGCCGCCGCGTGCGGGGCCAGCGTGCTGGACCAGTGGAGCTGGAAGCTGGACAGCTCGACGGCCAGCGCGTCGTACGGCTCCGCGACGGCGCGTACGACGGGCAGGCCCACGTTCCCCACGGCCACGGCCTTGCGCCCGGCGGCCAGCAGGATCGAGGTGAGCATGCGCACGGCGGTGGTCTTGCCGTTGGTGCCGGTCAGCGCCAGCCACGGGGCGGCCTGCGCGGGCCGCAGCCGCCAGGCCAGCTCCACCTCGCCCACGACCTCGACCCCCGCAGCCAGCGCGGCGGCGATCAGCGGGTGGTGCGGCGCCCAGCCGGTGGTGACGAGCCGGGTGGCCCCCTTCGGCAGGACCGGCTCGCCGAAGACGGTCTCGACGCCGAGCCCGGCCAGCTCGGTGGCGGCGGCGAGCTGCCGCTCGCCCTCCACGGACTCCAGGACCACGACGCGCTCGCCGCGCCCGGCCAGCACCCTGGCCACGGCGACGCCGGACACGCCGAGCCCGGCCACACAGGTCAGGCTCATCACCGGGGCATCCACTCGACGTAGAACAGGCCGAGCCCGAGCGCCGCGCACAACATGGCGATCAGCCAGAAGCGGACCACGATCGTGGTCTCCGCCCAGCCTTTCAGCTCGAAGTGGTGCTGCAGCGGGGCCATTCTGAACACCCGTTTCCCGGTCATCTTGAAGAACCCGACCTGGATGATCACCGACATCGTGATGATCACGCACAGCCCGGCCAGGATGATCAGCAGGAGCTGGGTGCGGGTGGCGATGGCCAGCCCGGCCAGCACGCCGCCCAGAGCCAGCGAGCCGGTGTCGCCCATGAAGATCCGGGCGGGCGGGGCGTTCCACCACAGGAACCCGATCAGCGCCCCGAGCACGGCGGCGGCCACCACGGCCAGGTCGAGCGGATCTCGTACCCAATAGCAGTTGGGGCCGAGCTGGTCGATGCAGTTGTTGCGGAGCTGCCAGTTGCCGATCAGCACGTACGCGCCCAGCACCACCCCGGTGGCGCCGCTGGCCAGTCCGTCGAGGCCGTCGGTGAGGTTCACCGCGTTGGAGAACCCGACGATCATGATGAGCACCCAGATGGTGAACCCGACGAGGCCGATCGAGGGGCCGATGTCGCGCAGGAACGACACGCGGGTCTCGGCGGGGGTGATGCCGTAGACGTTCGGCTGGCGGGTCACCAGGACGGCGAACACGGCGCCGACGATGAGCTGGCCGAGCGCCTTGGCGCCGCTGCGGAGGCCGAGGCTGCGCTGCTTGTAGATCTTGATGAAGTCGTCGAGGAACCCGACCGCGCCGAGCCCCGTCATCAGGAACAGCACCAGCATGCCCGACACGGTGGGGGGCGTGAGCTGCGCCAGGTGCGAGGCGCCGTACGCGAACAGGGCGGCCAGCACGATCACCGTGCCGCCCATGGTGGGGGTGCCCCGCTTGCCCTGGTGGCCGGAGGAGGAGGCCGCGAGCTCCTCGCGGATCTCCTGGCCGTAGCCGCGCCGCGAGAACAGCCTGATCGCCAGCGGGGTGCCCAGCATCGAGAGGATGAGGCCCACCGCGCCGGCGATGATGATATTGGTCACTGGGGGGTACCTCCGAGCACGAGCTCCGCCGTGCGCTCCAGCCCCATCGCCCGCGGTCCCTTGATCAGCACGGCGTCACCGGGCCGCAGCCAGCCGGCCAGCTCGGCCGCGGCCGCCTCGGCGTCGGGCACGTGCACGATCCGCGTCGGCTGCACGGGATAGCCGCCCGGCGGCGGCCCACCGACCGGCGGCCCGCCCATGGGAGGAGCCCCGACCGGAGGCCCACCCACCGGGGGCCCGCCCACCGGCGGACCGGCCATCGGCGGACTGCCCACCGGCGGACCACCGGCCGGGGGCCCGGCCATCGGAGGAGGACCAGCGGGCCGGGGCCCGCCGGAGTCAGGCGCCTGCCACCCCTGCGGCGGACCCGCGGGCGGGCCCTCGATCGGATGCCGAGCCGGCTGCTGGTGCTGGGGCGGCCCCTGCGGGACCGGATGCTGCGGGCCGGGAGCGTGCGGGACGACGCCCGGAGCGGGCCCCGGGGCCACGGGCTGGGCGGCGCTCTGGGCAGCCGCCTGAAGGGCCTCCTGGGCGGCCGCGTGGGCGCCTTCGAGCACGGGCCCCGCGTCGGGCCCGGCCACGATGAGCCCCGCCAGCCCGGCGCCGCCGGCCAGCCGGCCGAGCTCGGCGTTGAGCGCGGGCCCTTCCTCGCCCAGCTCCCGCAGCGCCGCGATGACCGCGAAGCGCCGCCGGCCCCGTCCCAGCACCGCGAACGCCCCGAAGGCCGCCCGCATCGAGTCGGGGTTGGCGTTGTAGGCGTCGTTGACGACCGTCACCCCGTCGGGCCGGTCGTTCACCTCCATCCGCCACCGGCTGGCGGGCGTCGCCGCGGACAGCTCGGCGGCGATGGTGGCGACCGGCAGGCCCAGCTCGTAGCCGGCCGCGGCGGCCGCCAGCGCGTTCTCGACCGCGTGCTCCCCGTACAGCTTGAGTGACACGTGCGCGCTCCCCGACGGGGTGCGCAGCGTGAAGGAGGCCCGCCCGCGGACGTCCACGGTGACGCCTTCCGCCCGGATCGCGGCGGACTCGCCGCGCCCGAAGAACGTCACCCTGGCGTCGGTACGGGAGGCCATCCCGCGCACCAGGGGGTCGTCGGCGTTCAGCACGGCCACGCCGGTCCGCGGGAGCGCCTCGACCAGCTCGCCCTTGGCCTTGGCGATGGCCTCCTTGCCGCCGAACACGCCGAGGTGCGCGGTGCCGACGTTGAGGACGACGCCGATCTGCGGCGGCGCGATGCGGGTCAGGTCCTTGATGTGGCCGATGTTGCGCGCGGCCAGCTCCAGCACCATGAACCGGGTGTCGGCGTCGGCCCGCAGCACCGTCAGAGGGTGACCGAGCTCGTTGTTGAAGCTCCCGACGGGAGCGATCGTGGCGCCGATCCGCGCGGTGAGCCTGGCCAGCAGGTCCTTGGTGCTGGTCTTGCCGGCCGAGCCGGTCACGCCGATCACGCTCACCCTGGGCAGCGCGGCGGCCTGCGCGGTGGCCAGCTCGGCCAGCGCGGCGGCGGTGTCGGGCACGATCACCGACGGCCCGTCGACCGGCCTGGTGGCCAGGACCGCGACGGCCCCGGCCCGGATCGCCTGCGCGGCGTAGTCATGACCGTCGACTCGCGCGCCCTTGATGGCGACGAACAGGGATCCCGGTTCTACGGCCCGCGAGTCGATCACGACGGGCCCGCGCACCACGGCGCGGGGATCTGCCATTCCCGACAGGGCGCCCGAGGTTATCTCGGCGATCCTGGCCAGAGGCAACGGGATCATTAGTGCTTCCTGCTTTCCTTGCGTGCGTCGATCGCTTCGGCGACCACTTCGCGGTCGTCGAAGGGGATCACCTCGCCTGAAACGTACTGGCCCTGCTCGTGGCCCTTGCCTGCCACGACGATCACGTCGCCGCGCCCGGCCCGGGCGATCGCCAGGCCGATGGCGGCCGCGCGGTCGGGCTCAATGATCACATGAGCGCGGTCCTGCTGCGGAACGCGGAGCGCTCCTTCCATCATCGTCGCGAGGATGGCGAGCGGATCCTCCGAGCGCGGATTGTCACTCGTGAAAATGGCCACATCCGCCAGCCTGGCGGCCGATTCGCCCATGATGGGGCGCTTGCCCTTGTCGCGGTCGCCGCCGCAGCCGAGCACGATCGTGAGCGCGCCCGCCGTGACGGTGCGCAGCGAATGCAGCACCGACTCCACGGCGCCGGGCTTGTGCGAGTAGTCGACGATCGCCTGGAACTCGTGATCGGCCCCCGTGACGCGCTGCATGCGGCCGGGCACGCCGGTGAGCGTGCCGACGCCGTGCACGGCGGTCTGCAGCGGCACCCCCGCCTCGACGAGGGTGACGATGGCGCCGAGCGCGTTGGCGACGTTGAACGGGCCGGGCGGCGAGATCTGCGCGTCGGCCTCCACCCCGCCGGGACCCACCACCCTGAACGCGCTGCCGTCGGCGCCGAGCCTGGTCTCCAGCGCCCGCCACTCGGCCTCCGGGTCGCCCAGCGCCGAGAACGTGGTCATCGGCACCTTCGCCAGGCCGAGCAGCTCGCGCCCGTGGCGATCGTCGATGTTGGTCACGCCGATCCTGCTCAGCTCCGGCTGGAACAGCTTCACCTTGGCCGCGAAGTAGTCCTCGAAGTCCTTGTGGAAGTCGAGGTGGTCCTGGGAGAGGTTCGTGAACAGGGCGACGTCGTAGAAGATGCCGTCGACCCTGCCGAGCGCCAGCGCGTGGCTGGAGACCTCCATGGCGGCCGCGCTGACGCCCTCCTCGCGCATCAGGGCGAACAGCCCGTGCAGCACCGACGCCTCCGGCGTGGTGTGGGTCGGCTGGAAGCACAGCGCGCCCGCGTGGATCTCCACGCCGCCCACCAGCCCCGCCGTGTGCCCGGCCGCCCGCAGGCCGGCTTCGAGCATGAACGAGGTGGTGGACTTGCCGCTGGTGCCGGTCACGCCGAGCACCTGGATGTCGTGGGCCGGCTGCCCGTACACCCAGGAGGAGATCTGCCCGAGCAGGGCGCGCGGGTCGGGCACGATCAGCACCGGCAGCCCGGTGGCGACGGAGGCGTCGCGGCCGGCCCGGTCGGTGAGCACGGCCACGGCGCCGCTCGCCATCGCCTCAGCGGCGAAGGTGGCGCCGTGGACCCGGCTGCCGGGCAGCGCGACGTAGAGATCCCCGCGTCTTACGTTGCGGGAGTCGATGGTCACGCCGGTCAGGGCGGCGTGAGGCGACCTCGACGTGCCGGAATCGGCGTCGAGCATGGTCGCGAGCCCGGTCAGCGGGCGAGGCGGGCTGGTCGTGGGACGCATAGACGACGGGGGACGCACGGCGAGAGCGTACCTTCCCTGGTCACTGTCCCGCGCGCATCCGCACCTGCGGCGCGGCGGAGCCTGTGGGAGGAATCTTCTTGCTCTTGATGGCGAACGTCATCACATCCTTGAAGACGGGGGCCGCCAGTTGCCCGCCGAAGTGGCCGTTCGTCGGGTTCTGCAGCACCGACAGCACCACGATGCGCGGGTTGTCGGCGGGCGCGAACCCGGCGAAGGAGGCAGTGTAGCCCTCGTAGCGGCCGAGCTCGGAGTCGTAGCGGTTGGCCGTGCCCGTCTTGCCCGCCACCCGGTAGCCGGGGATGGCGGCGAGCTGGCCGGTGCCCTCGGCGCTGACCGCGCTCTCCAGCATCGTCGTGATCTCCTTGGCAGTCGTCGTGCTCACCACCTTGGTCTGCTTACCGGCGGCGGCCGGGACGAACTTGCCCGAGGTGTCGGTGAGGCCCGCGACGATCTGCGGCTCGACCTTCACGCCGCCGTTGGCGATGGTCTGGTAGACGCTGGCCATCTGCAGCGCGGTCACCGACACGCCCTGGCCGTAGGCGACGGTGCAGCTCTGGCTGCCCGACCAGCTCTTGTAGTCGGGCAGCAGGCCCGCCTCGGCGCTCGGCACGCCGCCGCCGGGCGTCGTGCCGAATCCGAACGCCTTGAGCATCCCGTAGAGGCGCTCGCTGCCGACCTTGCGCGCGGCCATGATCGTGGCCACGTTGCTGGACTGGGCGACCGCCTGGCGGAACGTCATGCTCTCGGCCTTGTGCGCGTGCGCGTCGCGCAGCACGCGGTCCGCGCAGCGGATGTTGTCGGGCACCTGGAACACCGTGTCGGGGTTCACCGCGCCCGCCTCCAGCGCGGCGGCGGCCGTGATGACCTTGTTCGTGCTGCCCGGCTCGAAGACGTCGGAGGCCGCCTTGTTGACGTAGTCGGACGCGGGGGCCTTGCGCCAGTTGTTCAGGTCGAGCTCGGGGCCGTTGGCCATGGCGATGATCTGGGCCGTCCGCACGTCCATGACGATCACGGTGCCGCTGTCGGCCCCGGACGCGCGCACCTGCTCGGTGATGGACTTCTGGGCGGCCCACTGGATGTCGCGGTCAATGGTCAGCCGCACGTCCTGGCCGTTCACGGGCGCGGTGCGCTGGCTGCTCGTCATCGGGATGCGCTGGCCGTCACGCCCGGTCTCGACGCGCTGCTTGCCGTCGCGGCCGGCCAGGAGCGAGTTTCGCGCCTGCTCCATGCCGCCGAGCCCGTTGCCCTCGTCGCCCACGAACCCGATGAGGGTGCCCGCGAGATCGCCCGCGGGGTAGAGCCTGCGGTAGGTCTTCTTCGTGGACAGCGCGGGCACTCCGGCCTGCAGCAGCCTGGTGGCCACGACCGGGTCGACGTCCCTGGCCAGGAGCTGGTAGCGGCTCGTGGTCTTGGCCAGCTTGGCGGCGATCTCCGGCTCGGGCTTGCCGAGCTGCCTGGCCAGGATGGCCGCCATCTTCGCGCGTACGGCCGCCGCGACCTTGCTGGGGTCGATCGCCACCTCGCGCGCCTCGACCGTCACGGCCAGCTCGTGGCCGTTGACGTCGGTGATCGAGCCCCGCTTGGCGGGGATGTCCTCGGTGTGCTGGCGCTGGTCGACGGCGGCTTCCGCATAGACCTTGGAGTCGAGGCCCTGCATCTGGATCAGCCGTCCGGCGAAGATCGACAGCACGAACGTCATGCCGATCAGGCCGATGTTGACCCGCCTGCGCGGGCTGCCCAGCCGCAGCACCAGCGGCGGCTTGGGCGGGCGCGGCGGCGGCGGTGGCCGGCGCGGGCCCCTGGGCGGCGGCACGTCCGCGC
>NZ_BAABDQ010000043.1:0-124698 GCF_039539705.1 Nonomuraea rosea
GTGGCTGGCCGCGCGGTGGGGCGGGCGGCGGCTGCTGGGGCTGACCCTGCTGGCCGCCGTGCTCGCGGTGCTCGGCACGGCCGCGGCGCCGTCCGTGGGGTGGCTGGTGGTCGCCGCCGTCGCGATGGGGGTCGCGTCCGGGGTGCTCAACGTGGCGCTGAGCATCGAGGCGATCGCCGTCGAACGCGCGCTCGGCAGGCCCGTCATGGCCACCTTGCACGGCACGTGGACGCTGGGAGCGGTGGCCGGGGGCGCGGCCGTCACCACGTCCTTGCACCACGGCGTCGGCGTCCAGGCGCTGATGACGACGGGCGCGACCGCCGTGGCGGTGGCGATGCTGCTGACCGGCACCCGGTTGCGCGGACTGCCGGGCGCGGACGGCCCGCCGGCGGCGCGGGTCGCCCAGGAGCCCGCGCCGCTCCAGCCGCGAGTCGTGGTCATGCTGGGCGTGGTCGGGGCGGCCGCCTTCATCACGGAGGGCGCCGCCACGGACTGGGCGGGCGTGCACGCGACCCGGGTGCTCGGCGCGGACGCGGCCACCGGATCGCTGGTGTACACCGTCTTCTTCGTCGCGATGACGCTCGTGCGCTTCGTCGGCGACGCCGTACGCGCCAGGGCCGGCGCCGTGACCAGCATCCGGCTGGCCGGGTGGACCGCCACCGCCGGCGCCGGCCTGGTCCTGCTCTCCGGCGAGCTGCCCGGCCCTCCGCAGGCGGGCATCGCCTGCGCCATCGCCGGCTGGGCGCTGGCCGGGGCCGGCATGGCCGTGGTGTGGCCGATCGTGACCAGCACGCTGGGCGCCGCCGGCATCGGCGCGCAGCGCCTGTCCGCGGTCACGACCATCAGCTACGGCGGCGGCCTGGTCGGCCCCGCCGTCATCGGGTACGTCGCCGGCACGGCCACACTGCCCGCCGCCCTGATCATCCCCGCGGTCCTGGCGTTGCTCGTGGCGACCGTGGCGCCGCGGCTGCTCGGAACGATGCTGCAGGCCCGGACGCCGGATCGCCCGTCGGTCCTCCAGTCCGGCTGACGACGCTGCGGACGTGTGGATCAGGCGACCCGGAAGGCGCCGGCGTTGCGTTCGCACCAGGCGGCGAAGGTGCGGGGCTTGCGCCGGAGCAGGCGCTCCACGGTGCCGGTACGGAATCCGGCGGTGTCGGCGCGCGTGAGGTGGAACCCCTCGACGATGGCCTCGGCCAGCGCCGGCGGCGCCCCGTTGGGAAACCGGGCGGCGACGGCCTCCTCCGCGGTGGTCACCGGCCGGATCGCGATGTCCCGGCCGGCCGCCGCGGCCAGGATCTCGACCTGTTCGGTGATGGTGAACGGCTCCTCGCCGGTGAGGACGTATTCCTGGCCTTCGTGGCCGTCACCGGTCAGGGCCAGGGCGGCCACGGCGGCGATGTCGGCGGGGTCGATCGGCGCGTATCGGCCGGGTCCTGCCGGGTCGAGGACACAGCCCGCCTGGCGGATGGTGGGCAGCCAGTCGAAGGCGTTGGTCATGAAGCCGCCGGGCCGCAGGAACGTGGCCGAGATGCCGGAGGCCCGGATGGCCTGCTCGCGTTCGTGGTGCCAGCGGCCCATGGCGGGCATGGGATCGCCGAGCACGTTGAACGAGGACAGGTGCACGATATGGCGCACCCCCGCGGACTGGGCGGCGGCGACCGCGTGCCTGGTGTGGTCGAGGCCGATGCCGGGGGTGAGCAGGAACAGCCGGTCGGCTCCGGCGAAGGCGGGCGGCAGCGTCGCCGGGTCGCTCAGGTCCGCCACGACCCGCTCGGCCCGCTCGGGCAAGGCGGCGGCGCGGGCCGGGTCGCGGTGCTGTGGAAGCAGGACGGCCGCACCCCGGGCGAGGTCGCCGCCGCACTGAACGTCACCACCGCCAACGTGGTCAAGGCGGCCACCCGGATGACCGCGGCCGGCCTGCTCACCCGGCGCCGCGACGACCGGGACAACCGGCTGGTCCGGCTGTGGCTCACCGACGCCGGACGCGCCCTTCAGGCACCCATCGAACGGGAACGGCGGCTGCTCGAAGAGCAGGTCACCGCCGACCTCACCGAGGCCGAACGCGAACATCTCCTCAGCGCGCTGACGAAGATCCACCGCTCGGCGACCGTCCTGCTCGACCCGGCCATCACTTGAGATGGACGAGAACGGTCTCGCATCGAGGTCAGACCCAACGGCGAATGGCGTCGATCGTTGTTTCCGGTGAGGTGTTGAAGCAGAAACGAATCCCGGGAGTCGTCGCCGCCAGAACGTTGATCAGCCGTTCGAACAGGAGGGTGTGCTCAGGGACCATGCGCACCCCGCCTCCGATCATGACCACGCCGAAGGGCCCCTCGGGCAGCCGTTCGCGGATGGTCTTCTCTGCCTCGTCCGGGTCGGTGCCGACCTGGCACGACACCGTGTCGAGGCCCGCCGCGCGCAGCGCCGCGTCGCCCTGCTCGATCCGGGCGGTGAGCGTCGCCTCGTCGAGGCCGGGGAACGCGGTGTAGTCGATCGTGCTCGGATGCAGGCCGATCGTCAGGATCTTGGTCATCTTCACTCCTACCATGGGACGGGGCCATCACTGCCGAAGAAGCCTCCCGTCGGCCCGTCTGGGTCCAAGGTGGCCAACCTGATGATGGCATCGGCTCCCTCCTCGACGGTGTGGACGCCCGTGTGATAGTTCATGTCGGTGGCGGGGTTGCCCGGGTCCGCCGCGTTGACCTTGAACCCGGGCAGCGCCCGGGCGTACTGGGAGACGATCATGTTGAGCGCCGCCTTCGACGAGGCGTAGTCCAGGCTCAGGAAGCCGTGCTCGGGGCGGGCGGGGTCGGCGCCGCGTGCCAGCGAGGCGAGGGAGCTGGACACCATGACGACGCGGGGCCGCTCCGACCCGCGGAGCAGCGGCAGGAACGCGTGGGTGACCCGCACCGGGCCGAACACGTTCACCTCGTACAGCACCCGGAGCGCGTCGGCGTCCATGTCGGCCGGGCTCAGCATCGGGCCACCGACGCCGGCGTTGTTGACGAGCACGTCCAGGCGATCCACCCGCTCGGAGACGGCCTTCACGGCCGCCGCCACGGACTCGTCCGAGGTGACGTCGAGCTCCACGAACTCCACCTCGGCACCCTCCTCCGCCAGCGCCTCGGCGGCCCGGCTGCCGCGTTCGCGGTCCCGCGCCGCCAGGAAGACCTGCCAGCCCTTGCCGGCCAGGCGGCGTACGGTCTCCCGGCCCAGCCCTTTGTTCGCTCCGGTGACCAGCGCGACTGTCTTCACTTCTGTCATGGAGCCGATCTTGGCCGCGCGCGCCGGGGCCCACCAGGACCGGTACGGCCTAGGACCGGCCGTACCACCCGGACGCGGCGAACCGCGAGGCATAGTCGAAGGGTGAACCGCGCAGAACTCGCCGAAATACTCCGCACGGCCCGAGCTCGGGTACGACCGCACGACGTCGGGCTGCCCGCGGGAACGCGTCGCCAGGTGCCAGGTCTGCGCCGAGAGGAGCTGGCCATGCTCGCGGGCCTGAGCGTCGACTACGTGGTCCGGCTGGAGCAGGGGCGCGGACCGCGGCCCTCCCGTCAGGTCATCGCGGCCTTGGCCCAGGCCCTGCGGCTCGACGACGACGACCGCGACCTGATGTTCCGGCTCGCCGGCCACGAGCCGCCCCAGGCGGGACGCATCGCGATGGTCGTCCGGCCGAGCGTGCTCCGGCTGCTGGACCGCATGGCGGACCTGCCCGTGCTGGTGTTGTCGGCCAAGGGAGACGTGCTGGCCTGGAACCCCCTCGGGGCGGCGCTGCAAGGCGACATGTCCGCCTGGCCGCAGGGGCGGCGCAACCTCATCTGGCAACGTTTCCTCGGCAGCAGCCGCTGTCAGGTCGCCGCGGGCCCGGAGGAGGACGACGCGGCCGCCTACGCTTCGGTCGGCACGCTGCGTGCCGCACAGGCCCGCTACCCCGGCGACCTCGACCTGATCCAGCTGATCGCCGAACTACGTCGTGGCAGCCCGCGGTTCGACGAGCTCTGGCGGGAGGGACGGTCCTCCCCATGGCGTACCGCGACCAAGACCATCAGGCACCCCAGCCTGGGCACGATCTCGCTCGACTGCGACACCATGCTGCTCCCTGACGGCCACCAGACCGTGCTCGTGTACTCGGCCGAACCGGGATCCCCGGAAGCGACGGCGCTCGACATGCTGCGGGTGATCGGACTGCAGCCGGTGTGAGGAGGGCTTCCTCAGCCTCGGGCCTCGTGATCACGAGCCCCGAGGCCGAGGCGCCGGGTCACGGCAGGTTGAGCTGCCAGGACACGCCGAACCGGTCGTTGACCCAGCCGAACTTGGTGCTGAAGCCGTAGGAGTCGAGCGGCATCAGCGGCTGCCCGCCCTCGGACAAGGCCGTGTACAGCCGCTGCAGCTCCTCCTCGGTGTCGCACCCGACGTACAGCGACATCGACGGCGTGAACGTGAACTGGTGCTGGACGTCGCTGTCGATGCACATGTACTCCTGGCCCGCCAGCGTGAACGTCGCGTGCCTGACCGTGCCCTCCTTGCCCGACTCCCCGGCGCCGTAGCGGGAGATGGCGACGATCTTGGCATCGTCGAACAACGAGAGGTAGAACGTCATCGCCTCCTCCGCGTCGCCCTTCTGGAACATCAGGAACGGGGTGATCTTCTGCGTCATGCGGGACCCTCTTCCGGGGCGTAGAAAGCGGTGGTTTTGGCGACGGCGGTGGAGACCGCGTCGGGATCGGCGCCCGTGGCCTGATACGCCTCGCCCCAGGCCGCGCTGCTCGCCGTGATGTAGCGCCGGCCCGCGTCGGTCAGATGGAAGCGGCTCTCGTCGACCCGCTCACCACCCGCCAGGTGCAGGGCCAGGCCCAGCAGTGCGAGATCCCAGCCCACGCCGGTCGCGCCAGGACCGTACTGCTCCCACATCTCCTCCGGGACCTCGGCGGTGTGGCGCAGCTCGAACAGGGTGCCGCCATCCTCGGCGGACAGGGTGACCTCGACTTCGGAGAAGGCGGGCTCCGGGCCGTACTGCCAGGTGACCTTGAGCAGGCCGGGCGGCTCGCACCGCAGGATCTCGCCGCCGGCGTTGCCTTCGAGCTGGTACGTGCCGCCCACCTTGAGATCCCCCGTGACCGGCATGAACCAGCGGGCGAGGCGCTCGGCGTCCGTGCAGGCGTCCCACACGTCCGTGACCTCGGCGTCGTAGCGGCGCCGCAGCACCAGGGCCTTGCGCTTGCCGTCGAGCAACTCGCGGTGCGCCCGGGTGAGCTCGTTGACGATGTCCATCAGGTGTCCTTGTCTTCGTCTTCCGGTGCCTCGTCTGCTTTGCGGCGTTCGCGCTTGCCGCGGGCCAGCTCCGTCGCCAGCGCGTCCAGGCGCTGGCTCCAGAAACCGCGGAAGCGCTCCAGCCAGAGATCGACCTCCTGCAGCGGAGCCGGATCCACCGCGTACAGCCGCCGGGTGCCCTGGGCCCGCACACTGGCGAAACCGTGGTCGCGCAGCACCCGCAGATGCTGCGAGACGGCCGGCTGGGAGATCCCGAACTCGCTCTGGATGACGGTCGTGACCTCGCCGGAGCTCTGCTCCCCGCCGGCCAGCAGCTCCAGGATCCGGCGCCGGACCGGATCGCCGAGGACGTCGAATGCGTGCACGACCTGAGTATTTCAGGCAGTGCTTATATAAGTCAAACCCGGTATTAGGCGGGTCAGTCGTCCAGGCCGCGGGCGCTCAGCGCCTCGCCCAGGGCGTCGGCGTGCCGCAGCGAGCTGACCACCAGCGGCACGGCGAAGGCGCGCAGGCTGCGTTCGACGCCCCTGGCCCGCTGCGCCTCCCTGACCCGGGTGGCCAGCCCGGCCACCACCGGCACGCTGCGGATGGTCAGCGACAGCAGCAACGACAGCCTGAACGGGTCCAGGCCCGCGAACCTGACCGGCGACAGGCACCGCTCCAGCGCCGACATCATCGCCGAGGTCCGCGTGGTGAGCGTGACCAGCCCGGCCAGCGCCACCGCCAGCACGATGCGCAGCACCGTGACGGCCGCGCTCTGCAGGTCCGCGAACACCCACTGCATCCCGAACAGCCCCACCGCGAACCAGCGCACCGGCCTGACCTGCGCCCAGGCCGCCGCCATCCCCGCCCGCGCCAGCGCGTACAGGGCCGCCACGACGACTCCCGCCACGGCCAGTGCCGCCGGCGTGCGCAGCAGCACCAGCGTCGTGCACGCCACCGCCAGCCCGGCCAGCTTGACCCCGGCCGGGAGCCGGTGCAGCGGCGAGGCGCCGGGGAGGTAGGCGCCGGTGAGGTCGTTCACGACATGATCTTCCGGTAGTGGCCGATGGCCTCGCCCGGGGCACCGTCGGCGACGACCCGGCCCTGGTCCAGCACCAGCACCCGGTCGAAGTCCGCCAGCAGCGGCAGGTCGTGCGTGACCACCAGCACCTGCTGCGGCAGGTCGCGCAGCAGGGCGGCGACCTGGCGGGAGTGGCGCAGGTCGAGCAGCGTGGTCGGCTCGTCCATCACCAGGATCTCCGGCTCCAGCACCATCACCGAGCACAGCGCCAGCAACTGCTTCTGGCCTCCCGACAGATGGTGGGCCGGGTGGTCGGCGTGGCCGTCCAGGCCGTACCTGGTCAGGACCGCCTCGACGCGCCGCGCCACCTCCTCGCGGGTCAGCCCCTTGCGGCGCAGGGAGAAGGCCACGTCCTCGGCCACCGTCGGCATCACGATCTGCGCGTCGGGGTCGGTGAACAGGAACCCGACGCCGCGCCTGATCTTCGCCGCGTCGCGGCGGGTGTTCAGGCCCAGCACGGTCACGGTGCCCGACGTCGGCAGGGCCAGGCCGTTGATCAGGCGGGCCAGCGTGCTCTTGCCGGAGCCGTTCGCGCCGACCACGCCGACGCGCCGCTCGGGCAGGCGGGCGCTGACGCCGTGCAGCACGTCACGCGGGCCGAGGCGCACATGCACGTCGGCGAACTCGATCACCTCACACCACCGTCTCCCCCGCAGCTCCCGGCCACGCCGGGCACATCACCCATGCCGGAAATGTCGGCCACTCACACCACCTCGAACAGGGCCGCGACGCCCAGCCCGCCGCCGACCGCGGCCGCCGCCAAGCCCATCGTCCCCGCAGGCGCGCCCGCCCGGACGAGCCGGCTGAACAGCCGGGTCACCACGACCGCGCCCGTCGCCCCCCACGGATGCCCCAGCGCCAGCGCACCGCCGCCCGAGCACACCCGCTCCCCGTCCGCGCCCAGCGGATCCAGCCCCAGCGCGTCGGTCACGGCCAGCACCTGCGCCGCGAACGCCTCCACGATCTCCACTGCCGCGATCCGATCCATGTCCACCCCCGCCCGCGCCAGCACCCGCCGCACGGCGGGCACCGGACCCCATCCGGGCAGCGCCGGATCGCACCCCGTCACCGCGCCGGCCACCAGCCGCATCCCCGGCAGGCCCGCGCGCAGCCGCTCGGGCACCAGGGCCACCGCCGCCGCGCCGTCGCTGATCGGGGAGGAATTACCGGCCGTCACTGTACCCCCCGCCACGAACGCCGCAGGCAGCCGGGCCAGCGACGCCGCCCGCAGCGGACGCGGTCGCTGGTCGCGCGACCGCTCTCCGATCGCGACGATCTCCTCGTCGAAGCAGGCGGCCAGCGCCTTGGCGTGGCTGCGGCAGGCGTAGGTGTCCTGGCGCTCCCTGCTGATGCCGCACGCCGCCGCCAGGGCCTCGGCGGCCGGGCCCATGTCGGGGTCGGGGTGGCCGTCCGGCGCGAAAGGCGCCCTGTCGTACGGCTGCGCCGCCCCCCGGTGCGTACGCAGCGGCGCGGTCGACGCGCTTTCCACGCCCCCGGCGATGACGAAATCCATCTCCCCGGCGCGGACCGCCTGCCCGGCCACCAGGATCGCGGCCAGGCCGCTGCCGCACTGCCGGTCCACGGTGAGCCCCGGCACCTCGTGGCCCAGGCCGGCGGCCAGCGCCGACACCCTGGCCACGTTCCCGCCGGGGCCCATGCAGTTGCCCAGCACCACGTCGTCGGCCCGCCGCCCGGCGACGTCGCGCGCCACGGCCGCGATCACGGGGGCGGCCAGCCGCTCGACCGCCAGCTCCTTGAACGCGTGACCGGCCGTCCCGATCGGCGTCCTGCGCGCCGCCACGACGACCGGCGCGGCACCGCCGCCGATCTTGGCAAGACTATGTCGGTTCATGTCAGGACAGCCGCCGGATGTCGGGATCGCCGCCGGCCAGCCGTTCTGCGAGTAGCGCGCGGGCGGGCTTGCCCCCCTGGGTGCGCGGCAGGCTCGGCACGGCGTACCAGCGTCTGGGCCGCTGGGCGGTGTCCAGCCCGCCCCTGGCCGTCGCCTCCAGCAGCGCCCGCGACGGCGGCGCGACCCCGTCCGACTCCAGGACCGCGGTGACCACCGCCCCCAGGTACGGGTGCGGCGAGCCGATCACCACGATGTCCCCCACGCCGGGCACCCTCCTGAGCACCTCCTCGACGTCCTCGGGCACGACGGTGGCGCCGCCGGTCTGGATCGCGCCGTCACCACGGCCGCGCACCCGCAGGACCTCCCCACTCCGGTACGGCTCCGCCATGTCGCCCACGCTCACCCATCCGCCCGCGTCCCGGCGCAGCGGCCCGGCCGCGTCGCCCAGGTAACCGTCGGCCAGCCATGGCGAACGCGCCCACACCTCGCCCGGCCTCTCCCGCGCCCCGTTCCTGACCTCGATCTCCACCTCCGGAAACGGCCGCAGCCCGCCACCGTCGGCGTCCACGGCCACGAACGACAGCTCGGTGGCGCCGTAGTACGACACCACCCCCACCCCGGCGCAGGCCGCCGCCGCCCGCGCCCCGGCGTCCAGCGCCGCGCCGCCGACGACGGCCGTGCGCAGCGTACCCGGCTGTTTCAGCACGTCAGGCAGCCGATGCGGCACCAGGTGCACGACGCTGGCGCTGGCCAGGTGGCCGGCCAGCGACCCGCCGGGCCAGCGACCGGGCAGCACGGCGGTCGCGCCGGTGGCCAGCGTGTGCACGGCGGCGAAGGCGTACAGGGAAGAGGAGAGCGGGCCCGGGATCAGCACGACGTCATCGGGCCCGATCCCGGTCAGGTCGCACAGATGCTGGAACGAGCCCGTCCACGACGCGCGGGTGCGCACCACCGCGCGCGGTCGCCCGGTGCTGCCCGAGGTGAAGCAGGCCCACGCCCGATCACCGGGCGCCGCCCGCGGCGTCACCGGCGGACCTTCCGCGTACGGCAGCGGCGCGCCGACGTGGGCGTCCACCGCACCGGCGACCCGCGCCCACCGCGCGCGATCCCAGTCGGGCTCACCGACCAGCGGCGTGGCGCCGGCCAGATCCGCCGCCAGCGCGGCGGTCAGCAACGCGACCGGGTCGTCCAGGCCGACGGAGACCAGCGCGCCCCGGCCGGACCCCTGCCCGAGCAGGTGCCGGGCGGCACCGTTGATCTTCTCGGCGAGCTCGGCGTAGGTGAGCTCGCCCTGAGGGCCGCGGACCGCCGGGCGCGCGGGGCGCTCGGCGGCATGCCGCAGCACGTGTTCGGCGACGGGCATCGAAGGGTCAACGCCCCCCGCCGGTACGCAGCCGTTCGTGGTGCACGGCGGGCACCGCGTCCGGGTAGGCCCGCTGCGTGCCCCTGGCCACCACGGACGCCACCACCGCCTTGATCAGGTCGCCGGGCAGGAAGACGGCCGCCGCCCACAGCGTCGCGCCCAGCGGCACGCCCGTGACCAGCGCCTGCACGGGAACGCCGAACAGGTAGACCACCCCCACACCGCCCACCAGGCACGCCACCACCAGGTGGACGATCCCCGGACTGCGGCCCGCGCGCTCGACCAGCCAGCCGGTCACCGCCGCGCCCGGGATCCAGCCGATCAGGTAGCCCGCCGACGGCCCGGCGAACACGCCCAGCCCGCCCCGGCCGCCCGACAGCAGCGGCAGACCCGCCGCGACCAGCACGAGCAGCACCGTGACGGCCAGCGCGGCCCGCCACGTGCCGAGGATCGCGCCCGCCAGCATCACGCCCAGCGTCTGCAGCGTGATGGGGACCGCGTTGCCGAACACGTTCAGCGACCCGGGCAGGCCGAGCACCGCGATCAGCGCGGCGAACACGGCCACCCTCGCCAGGTCCCCCGTGGGGAACCTGCGCTGTCTTCCTGCATCCTTCATGAGGTCGATCCCACACCAGAACGACACGCTTCGGTCATGGAGGGATCCCACAACTTTCCGCGCGATCATCTGCGAACGACCGATACCCGTCCTACAGACCCTCCCTGCCGCAACGGGCCGCGTGGAAGGCGTCGGTGATTTTGGTCTCCCAGGATTTGAGCTGCGCGGCGGGCAGGTTCTCGTTGGGCAGGGTGAGCGCGACCTTCCTGGACACGTTGGAGATCCGCGGTGACATGGTGATCTGGATCCGGTCGGGCGCGATCGCGTCCTTGTCGGCGTAGTGCAGGCGTACGCGGTAGTCGGCCACGGTGCCGTCGCCTTCGAGGCAGGCGCGGGCGCCGTTCTCGACGCGTTTCATCAGGCCCTGGTTGATCTGCCTGCCGCGCATCGGGACCAGGTTGTAGCGCCTGCTGACGCCGTTGAAGGAGGCGGCGATGAGGTGGCCGCCCTGCCAGTCGCCCCGGCCGCCCCAGTTCCCGACGGTGCTCTCGCACTCGCCGCGCTGCGCGGCCTTCGCGGTCAGGGTCTTGGCCAGGGCGTCGATCGGGCGTCCGAGGTGGTCGGTGGTGAAGGTGTGCTGGTTGGCTCGGTAGGTGTGGTCCGGCGTCAGGAGCCGCTCACAGGTGGCGGCGTCGGGTGCGTACGCGGGGGCGGCCGTCGTGGACGTCGCGACGAGCGCGAGTACGGCGGCCGCGCCCCGCAGGGCAGTGGGCACACGGGTAACGGGCACGGAGGTCGTTCCTCTCGTGAAATGGGGGATTTCGCCGGTTCAGGAGTGACCACAGGACAGGGCGAATCGCCCTATCGGCCGCCTCGTCGGCTTTGTTCCGACATACGTGCCCGAGGGATGAATCACATAACGTTACTGAATGGCTACTTTTAGTAGTTAGCGCAGGTAGGTCGGGCTGTGAATCCGTTCTTGAGGATCATGCGAAGGCGGCGATGTTGCGTCCCGCCCAATCGGCGAAGGTCCGGGGCGGACGGCCGAGGAGCCGCTCGACGTCGGGACTGACGCGCTGTTCGGCGGCGGACGGTGTGCCAAGGGCGCCGAGCGTGGCCTCGACGACCGGCTCGGGCATGTAGCCGAGCATCTGACTCCGTGCCTCCGCACGGCTCAGCTCCGCGAACCGCACCGGCTCGCCCAGGGCGTCCCCGATCGCCGCGGCCTGCTGCCGGGGGGAGATCGGCGCAGGGCCGGTCAGCGTGTAGGTGTTGCCTTCGTGGCCCGGCTCGCGCAAGGCGACGGCCGCGACCTCGGCGATGTCGGCCGGATCGACGGCCGGCACCGCGACGCCGCCGAACGGCGCCGCGACCACCCGCTGCGTACGGACCGAGCCGGCCCATTGGAGCGCGTTGGAGTCGAAGTTGCCCGGCTGCAGCATCGTCCACCCCAGGCCCGACCGCTTGACGGCGTCCTCCAGATGCGAGGAGTGGCGTTGCGTGCCGACGCCCTGGGACGACAGCAGCACGATCCGGGGGACGCCGGCCGTCCGCACGACGTTCAGGATCTCATCGAGATCGCCGTTCGCCATGAAATCCGCGGAGGTCAGCAGGAACAGCGCGCCGGCTCCATGGAGGGCGGGGGCGAGGCTCTCCGGCTCGGCCAGGTCGGCCTGCCGGTGCCGCACCCCCGCGGGCACGTCCTGTTCTGAGATCTTGCGCGACAGCGCCGTCACCTGCTCGCCCGCTGCTGCGAGCGTCCGCACGAGCTGCCGTCCGACGTTGCCCGTGGCT
Source organism: Nonomuraea rosea (assembly GCF_039539705.1). Lineage (NCBI taxonomy): Bacteria > Bacillati > Actinomycetota > Actinomycetes > Streptosporangiales > Streptosporangiaceae > Nonomuraea > Nonomuraea rosea. Next base: position 11,906 of record NZ_BAABDQ010000043.1, read on the forward strand.
CCGGTCACCACAATCATGTTCGCTCCCAGTCATCGAGTCCTCTGCGGACTCGTCGGAAGCTAGCAGCGCTGGGATAGTAGGTACCTATAGGAAAGTAATGGGAAGAAGGGGTCATTGTGACCAACAGCACAATTCCGGCGGACGGCGTCGATGTCCCCCCGGAGCTGGCGTGTCCGATCACCCCGGTGGTCGACATCGTCTTCAGCCGCTGGACGACTCCCATCCTGTGGGTGCTCCACGAGTACGGGCGTCATCGGTTCGTGGAGCTGCAGCGCCGGATCGTCACCATCACCCCCAAGGTGCTGACCGAACGGCTGCGGCAGCTCGAACGCGACGGGCTCGTGGTGCGCACCTACCACCCCGAGGTGCCGCCGCGGGTCGAGTACGAGATCAGCGAACTGGGACGAAGCCTCGCACCGCTGTTCGCGGCACTGTCCGAGTGGTCGGTCAACCTGGACGAGGTCGAACGGGCCCGGCAGGACTACGACACCAGGGAGCAGCATCGCGGCCGCCGAGCCTGATCCGGCACTCCTCTCTTAGGCCGGGTTCAGCGTGGCGAGCCCCAGGGCGCGGGCCACGTCCGAGGTGGCCGCGGAGGCCTCCGTCGCGGTGTAGCCGTCGCGCATGGAGGCGTCCAGGTCCTTCAGCCCGTTGCCGCTGAGCGTGATCACGATCCGCAGGCCGGGCTCCAGCGCGCCGCGGGCGTGCCGGTCGAGCAGCCCGGCCACCCCGGCCGCCGACGCGGGCTCGGCGAACACGCCGTCGTGCCCGGCCAGCATCCGGTACGCCGTGAAGATCTGCTCGTCGCTCACCGCGTCGATCAGCCCGCCGGACTCGTCGCGGGCGGCGATCGCACCGTCCCAGGTGGCCGGGTTGCCGATGTTGATCGCGGTGGCCGCCGTACGCGGGACCGCCACCGGCTCGCCGAGCACCAGCGGGGCCGCGCCGGCCGCCTGGTAGCCCCACATGCGAGGCAGCCGCGTGGACCGGCCCGCCGACCGGTAGGTGCGGTAGCCGCCCCAGGTCGCGGTGATGTTGCCGCCGTTGCCGACCGGCATGCAGTGCACGTCGGGCGCGTCGCCGAGCGCGTCCACGATCTCGTAGGCGACGGTGCGCTGGCCGGACAGGCGCAGCTCGTTGCCGACGGAGTTGACCAGCGCGATCGGGTGGTCCGCGGCCAGCTCGCGGGCTGCGCGCAGGCAGTCGTCGAACGTGCCGTCGATCTCCACGATGCGGGCGCCGTAGCGTACGGCCTGGCTGAGCTTGCCGAGCGCGACCTGCCCCTTGGGGACGAGAACGGCGGCGGTGAGCCCGGCGCGGGCGGCGTAGGCGGCGGCCGATGCGCTGGTGTTGCCGGTGGAGGCGCACAGGACGGTCTCGGCGCCGGCCTCGGCCGCCCTGCTGATCGCCACCGTCATCCCGCGGTCCTTGAACGAGCCCGTCGGGTTCGCGCCCTCGACCTTCAGCCAGACCTCGCAGCCGGTCAGCGCCGACAGGTGGGCCGAGCGGAGCAGCGGGGTGTTGCCCTCGCCCAGGGAGATGGAGGGGGTGTCGTCGGTGACCGGCAGCCAGCGCCGGTAATCGCTGTCGATCAGACCATGCCAGGTAGTCATGCCCAGCACCGTAACATCTGTTTCTTCCATGCCGGAATACGGGAGGTGATGTAACATTTGACAGGTGGAGAATGATCCGGTGGCCGCCCGGCTCGGCGCGGTCTATCCCGAGTTGCCGCCCGGTGAGCGGGCGATCGTGCGGGTGCTGCTCGACGACTATCCGTTCGCGGCGCTGGGCTCGCTGCGGGCGCTGGCCGAGCGGGCCGGGGTCAGCCCGCCGACGGCGTCGCGGCTGTTCGACCGGCTGGGGTACGGCGGCTTCGCCGACTTCCAGGCGGCGGTCAGGGACGGGGCCCGGGACCGGTCACGCCTCCACGAGTTCGTCACCCGAACCCCCGGCCCCGGCACCCGCACACTCGGTACCGGCACGCCCGACGCGTCCACGCCTGTGGTCGCGGCGCCCGGCGCTGAGCGGGGCGCGGCGAAAGCGGGCGGGGAGGGTGCGGTTTCCGCGTTGGAGCGGGCGGCCGAGGACCTGCGGGCAGGGCTGGAAGGGACGCTGGCCGCCCTGTCCGAGCCGCTGCTCGACGCCGCCGCGACCGTGCTGGCCGAGGCCCGGTCGGTGTGGGCGCTCGGCGGGCCGCTGAGCGAGCTGGCCGCCGAATACCTCATCCGCCAGCTCGCCAGCCTGCGCCCGGGCGCGCACCGCGTACCGGATTCCGCGGCGGCCCGCGCCAGGACCGTGCTGGAGCTGGGCGGATCCGACGTGGTCGTGGCCTACGACTTCCGCCGCTACTCCCCTGCCGCCGCCAGGTTCGCCGCCGCCGCCCGGGCCCGCGGCGCGCGGCTGGTGCTGGTCACCGACGCCTGGGAGTCGCCGCTGGCCGCCCAGGCCGAGGTGCTGATCAGGCTGCCCCGCGAGGCGGCCGGGCCGATCGCGCCGCTCGCGCACGAGATCGCCGTCACCGAGCTGCTGCTCGTCGCCACGGCCGCCCGGCTGGCCCCCGCGCAACGGCTGGCCGACCTCGACGCGCTCACGCAGACGTTGTGAGCCGCTTGTAGAAGAAGCTGCAGTCCCGCAGCGTGCCGTCAGGGGATCCGGCGTAGTCGGGGACGATGCCGTAGCGGGTCCAGCCGCCGCTCGCGTACACATGCTCGGCCACGCTGCCCGTCTCGGTGTCCAGGAGCAGCAGGCCGGCCCCGGCCGTCAGCGCGGCCTGCTCCGCGGTGGCCAGCAGGGCACGGGACAGGCCCCGGCCGCGGGCGTCGCGGCGGACCATGAGCTTGACGATCTCCGCGCGGTGGCGGGCGTTCGGCTTGGCGGCCAGGACCAGGCCGACGACGGCGGCCACGCGGCCGCCGTCACGGCAGACCCAGACCATGAAGTCGCCGCCGGCCACCGCCGGGGCCTGGGCCCGCCACCAGGCGGCGGCCTCCTCATGGCCGAACGGCGCCAGGAAGCCCACGGACGCGCCGCCGTCCACGGCGTCGACGAGGAGCTCGGCGAGATCCTTGACGCAGGCGCTGAAATCCGCGGCGGACAGACGGTCGATGGTGTGCATGCGGCTCCTTCGCATCAGGTGGTCGATGGCCGTGATGAACAGGCGGTCACGGGAGGACGATCAGCAGCGCGTACCGCACCGGCCCGGGCCCCGGGCAGCGGAAGCGGGAGGCGCCCCACAGACGGAAGCGCAGGCAGTCGCCCGCCTCCACGGTGTGCGTGCGACCGTTGGCGGTGATCTCCACCGCCCCTTCCAGCACCCAGATGTGCTGCTCCAGCCCCGGTACGGGCGGCGCGTCGTACGCGATGTCCGCCCCGGGCCGCAAGGTGCCCTCGACGACCTCCCCGCGCAGGCCAGGGTGCGGCGGCGACACCGAGCGGCGCACGAACCCCGACTCCTCGTCCCGCCACACCGCCTGCGCCCCGGCGCGCACCACCTGCGGCGGCTCCGACTCCACCTCCGCCAGCAGCCGCGACATCGTCCGCTCGTGGACCGCGCAGAGCTTGCCCAGCAGGGCCGCCGTCGGGCTGATCTGCCCGCGCTCCAGCCGCGACAGCGTCGAGCGGCTGATCCCCGACCGGCTCGCCAGCTCCTCCAGCGACCAGCCCCGCTCGACGCGCAGCTCGGCCAGCCGACCGGCCAGCCGCGCCTCGATCTCCTCAGCTTCTCTCACATACGGGAATATATCCCACATATGAGACTAGCTGTTGCGCCCCTTCCGCCGGATCTTGATGTCCCGCATGTCCGTCACGCCGATCTGCAGGATCTCGTACGGATGCCCGTGCGCCTCCAGCGCGACCATCGCCCCGAGCGCGCCCTCGTCCTCGCCGTCGCCCGGCTCGGCGGCCACCTGGCAGCGGAACGTGAACGCCGACATGCTCCCGTCATGCGTGAACGTCCCGGCCTCGGTGTACGCCGCGCCTTCCGTGGCCCGCACCGCCTCCCGGCCGGCCTCGTCGAGGCCCTTGAACTTCCCTCTGATCGTCACCCTGAACACGATCACTCCTCTCGTACGGCATAGGCCAGAACGCGCTCGCTCAGCAGGCCTTCCGCGACCTCAAGCAGCTCCAGCACCCGCTCGGCGATCGCGTCGGGCCGCTCGCCCGCCGCCGCGCCCCGGCCGATCTCCGACAGCACCAGTGCGTGCAGGGCCCCGACGTGCCAGGCCACCACCCGTGGCAGCGGATCGCCCGGGGCTGCGCCGGTCTCCTCGGCCAGTACGCCGGCCAGCGCCTCCGTCATCTGGTGACCGAGATCCTCCAGTCTCGCGGTCAGCGTCGGAGCGCCCCGCACCATCTCCAGGAACCGTCCGAACCCCGGGCTCAGCCCCACCCTGCGCTCGCGCCCGCGCACCTCTTCGCGCAACCGCGCCAGAACCGCGCCCGCCGCCGACTCGCCCCGCGCCCGCCGCCGCACGATGTCGGCCAGCCGCTGCGGCGAGGCCTCCTCGGGCGGCAGGACGAGGTCCTCCTTGGCCTGGAAGTAGTTGTAGACGGTGTTCACCGACACCTCGGCGGCCGCCGCGACCTCGGCGATCGTGACGTGCTCGAACCCGCGCTCCACGAACAGCCCGATGGCCACGTCGGAGATGCGCTGCCGGGTCTGGCGCTTCTTGCGCTCCCGGAGTCCTTCGGTCATGTTTGGAGTCTACTGCAAATTTGCAGTCCATTGCATTTTTGCAGCGGTCTCTACGCGGCGATCGCGCTTTCTGCCCGCTCGGCCGGGTACGGCGTGGTCCGGCTCGTGCCGAACAGGTCCCAGTAGAAGTCGTTCAGCACGGCCGCGAGGGGTGCGCGCCGGTCGAGGATCGCCGCGAGCGGCTCCGGCAGGCCGGGCTGCCGCTCTCCCTCGGCCCACCGCCGGACGAAGTCGTTGCGTGCGACCGGCGGGGTCCCGTGCGTGGACCGCACCCCGGCCGCGCTGGTGACCAGCCAGTTGACCAGCCACATCATCGTGTGCCCCAGGTCATGGGTACGGTTGCGGACGGCGAACGCCGACTCCTCCGCCGACAGCTCGAACCGGGGTGACGTCGCCAGCCCGAAATCGGTGAAGTAGAGGCGGCGGCCGTCGGTGAGGATGTTGTGGAAGTGGGCGTCGAAATGCAGCAGGCCGCCCGCGTTCATGACCTCGACGCCCTCCAGCAGGCGCTCCTCCAGCAGCACGCCCGCCGAGGTGACCGCCTCGATCCCGGCAGCCTGCCGCGTGGCCAGCCAGTCCGGGAGGCTGAGAGGGATGTGCTCCATGAACAGCACGATGCTCGCCGCGGCCGCCGCGATCGCTTCGAGCCGCCGCCCCACCGACGGCGCGCCGCCCCAGAAGGCGACGGCAGCCTCGACGTCGGCGTAGTCCTCATGGACGGGCGGCGCTCCCGGCAGCACCCGCCAGTGGTACATCAGCGGGAAGGCCGCGCTCCGCCCGGCGAGCACCCAGTTCGTCGTCATGGCGCAGGCCGCCAGCTCACGCCACGCGCCGAACCCGGGCGAGCCGACGCCGTACTGGCAGAACGTGGGCAGGCCGAACAGGTTCGCCGTGGACATGACGTGCTCGGGACGGCGTTCGAGGTCGGTCAGGGGGATCCGCTTGGCGAACACGGGCACGCCGCCCGCGTCGAGCAGCACCGAGACGCCGCCGATGCCGGAGCCGATCACCTTCGCGCGGTCCACGAGCTCGCCGAGCCGCCTGTCGCTGAGCAGGGCCAGCTCGTTCGACGCGGCGGCGTACCTGGTCAGGCGGGCCGGACGTGACATGTCCGATCCGTCGTGCGAAAGTCCCACGCCCTGCCTCCCGATGACCTTGCTCGTCGCGAGACTAACGGCAATCACCGCGAACCGCGGGACACCGCGCGATCCCCTGGCGGTCAGTTCAGGAGCGCGACGAGCTGCTCCTCCTCGTAGTCGAGGTGCGCCTCCAGCTCCTGGGTGAGCCGGTCCACCTCGGTCAGCAGCGTCTCCGGCGTGAGTCCGTCGTCGGCGAGCGAGGTCTGGAGCTGCTCCAGGAGGCGCTGGACGACCACGTGCTCGGCGCGCAGCCTGGCCAGCACCTCGGCGAGCTCGGGGTAGCGGCTCTCCAGCGCGGCGAACAGGCCCCTGTCCTCGTGCGAGTGGTGCACGTGCAGCCCCTGGCACATGGTCAGGCAGTTGATGCGCAACTGCGCGCCCAGCCGGGGGCCGGATGTGCGCACCTCCTCGCGGATGACGGCCAGCTCCCGGCGGAAGGCGTCGTGGACGTTCCTGAGCATGTCGCCCATGCGCCCGGCGGGCGGTCCCCCGTCGATGGGGACGAGCGCGACGACCGGCAGCGTCCTCCCCGATCTGACCTGATAGTCGCCCCAGCCCGGGTCGGCTTCCACGGCTCGCGCGAACACGCGCTCACGTTCCTCGCCCTGGAGGACAACTGCTTTGGCCTGGTACGTGAAGGTGCCGTCCTCGACGGTGGCCTGCGGGTCGGCGAGCAGGTTGTGGTACCAGGCCGGATGATGCGGCGCACCGCCGGCCGAGGCGATGATCAGGACGCGCTCGCCGCCGTCGGGCAGGTAGCCGAGCGGCGTGGTGTGGCGGCGGCCGGTTCTGGCTCCGGTGGTGGTCAGCAGGAGCAGCCTGCCGCCCTCGAACGGGCCGCCGACCTTGCCGCGGTTGGCACGGAATTCGTGGATGATCTGCTGGTTGAAGTCATTGGGCATGCTGAAGTTCGCTCCAGGCGGGTCGTGATGTCAAGGACATGGGAAACCCGCGCGGCATGCCGACGCGAAACGGGTGGACTACACCGCAGAAGGCATGGGGTGACGCGCGGGCGCGGTGTGTCTAAGCACGACCGACGGTGTGAGTGTTCACGGCGTCATCCCCTTTGAGTCGGCGCCTCCATGTCGCTTCCGTTTTCCGGCCGGCGACACGCGACGCGACGGCCATTACACGCGTACGCCGCAAGATCTGTCAAGTCCTCTGGGGACTCCACAGCGGAAGAACACCGGAGCCGCCTCGGCCCCCATCCTGTCGAGGCGGATCGTGCGCGAGGACGGAGTCGAACCGCCACAGCCGAAGCGTCCGGTTTACCGCCGAATGGGCTCGCCACGTGCCCGGCTCGCGCAAGGGTGAAACATATCGAGTAGCCCCAGCAGGATTCGAACCTGCAACAGACCCGGCTTCGTAGGCCGGCGCTCTCATCCATTGAGCTATAGGGCCAAGTAAATGGCGTCGTACCCCGTACCGGACTCGAACCGGCGATTTCCCGGGTGAAAGCCGGGCGTCCTGACCGCTAGACCAACGGGGCGCGCCTCAGAAAAGGCGTTCGTACGTCCGGCGGGATTCGAACCCGCACCGTCCGGTTCCTTAAACCGGTGCCTCTGCCATTGGGCCACGGACGCATGGTGAGCCGCAGCGGGGACTCGAACCCCGTCCTGCTGGGTGGAAGCCAGCTGCCTTACCGGTTCGGCCTCTGCGGCGGAAAGTGGCGGGCGTGCCGCCACCGGTGGACCGACAGGATCTTGAAACCTGAACTCCTGCTTGCAAGGCAGGTGTGATGCCTTTTCACCATCAGCCCTTGGTGTCTTCCGCTGTGGAGTTGTCAATTTTCCGCAGAGCAATGAGAAAGGCCGCCCGGTGTGCACCTGGCGGCCTCTGGATGATCCTTCGCGAGGTTTATCCAGAAGCCTGCCCGAGATAGGCGCCGCCCAGCGCCGCAAGCCCGCGCGACAGGCGCGCTTCCTGCTCTCGGGTGGCGGCTGCGGATCGCATGACTGGCCTTTCTCTGCGTCGTCTCCGAGCGGCTCTTGTCCGCTCTTTCCGGTCGATGTGGCCAACAGTAATGGGCGGCGTCCGGCGGCTGCCACTCATTTATTAAGACGTTCGCGCGATCCATTCGGTTTCCGTGCGGCGTTTACCGACTGTGAATACGGACCGTATCGTCTCGTGTCGCTGCTACCCTGATCACATGCCGAAGCAACCCGACCCTGCCCGCCGCAGCGAGCGCTCGCGCCAGGCCATCCTCGACGCCACCCGCGAGCTGGTCTCCGAGGTGGGCTACGCCAAGGTGTCGATCGAGGCGATCGCCGCGCGGGCGGGTGTGGGCAAGCAGACGATCTACCGCTGGTGGCGCTCCAAGGGCGCCGTGGTCTTCGACTCCTTCCTCGCGCTCAGCGACGCCGGCGAAGGCGACCTGGCCCTGCCCGACACGGGCGACATCGAGGCCGATCTCAAGGCGGTGATGCGGGCGACGGTGGCCGAGTTCGCCGATCCGGCGTTCTCGGCGCCGATCAGGGCGCTCAACATGGAGATCATCGGGGACCCCGGCCTGGCCGCCCAATACCTCGAGAAGCTGGCGGGCCCGCTCGACGAGGCCAAGAAGGCCCGGCTGCGCAGTGCCCAGCAGGCCGGCCAGATCGCCCCGGACGCCGACCTGGACCTGGCGCTGGAGCTGTTGTACGCCCCCCTCTACCAGCGCTGGCTGCTGCGCTCGGGCCCGCTCACCCCCGAGTACGCCGACGCCCTCGTGGACCTCACCCTCAAGGCCCTGCGCCCCTCTGCCCGGCCGTGACGGTCCCTGTCAGGCGACGCGGGCATCGTACGTCTCGCGGTTGGCGAGCACGTCGTCCATGTGCGTCTCGGCCCAGGTCTTGAGGCCGCGCATCATGTGGTGCAGGGAGAGGCCGAGGTCGGTCAGCTCGTAGGAGACCGTGACGGGCACGGTCGGCGTCACGGTGCGGGTGATGAGACCGTCGCGTTCCAAGGAGCGCAGCGTCTGTGTGAGCATCTTCTGGCTGACGCCGGCCAGCAGGCGGGACAGCTCCGAGTAGCGCATCGATCGCGGTTCGCCCGCGCAGCCGGCGTCCAGCTGATGCGAGCCGTCGCTGCCCAGCGCGGCCAGGATGAGCGTGACCCATTTGTTGGAGAGCCGGTCGAGCAGCTTGCGGCTTGGGCATGCCGCCACGAAAGCGTCATATTCCGCCTTGACCTGGGCCCTCTTCTGGGCCGCCGTCGTCGTTGCCATTGACTGCTCCTCCAACACGCGGGTGTCTTACGCACTTCGAAGTGCCTGCTTCCCATAAGGAAGTTACCCATCCATAGTGGAGCAAGGAGCCGTCAGGCACCACCCAGTTCGACACGTAAAGGCAGACATATGAGCATATTTCCCGCTTCGCTTCCCGGCGGCACCTGGACCCTGGGCGACCTGACTGTCACCCGGTTCGGCTACGGTGCCATGCAGCTCGCCGGTCCCGGGGTGATGGGTCCGCCGGCCGATCACGACGGCGCACTCGCCGTCCTTCGCGAGGTCGTCGAGCTCGGAATCACCCATATCGACACCAGCGACGCTTACGGACCGCGCGTCACCAACCAGCTGATCCGTGAGGCGCTGCACCCGTACCCCGAAGCGCTGCACATCGTGACCAAGGTCGGCGCGACCCGTGACCAGCAGGGCGGCTGGCCCCCGGCCCGGCAGCCGGAAGACGTGCGCCGCTCCGTACACGAGAACCTGGAAGCCCTCGGCCTCGAGGTGCTCGACCTGGTCAACCTTCGGATCGGCGACGCCCAGGGACCCCGGCCCGGCTCGCTCGACGAGCCGTTCGAGGCGCTCGCCGAACTCCAGCGGCAGGGCCTGATCCGGCACCTCGGGGTGAGCAACGCGACGGCGGAACAGGTCGCCGAGGCACGGGCGATCGCGCCGATCGTGTGCGTCCAGAACCTGTACAACCTCGCCTACCGGCAGGACGACGAACTGATCGACGAGCTGGCTGAGCAGGGCATCGCCTACGTGCCCTTCTTCCCGCTCGGCGGCTTCAGCCCCCTGCAGTCCTCGGCGCTCTCGACGGTGGCCGCCCGGCTGGACGCCACGCCGATGTCCGTCGCCCTGGCCTGGTTGCTGCATCGCTCGCCGAACATCCTGCTCATTCCCGGCACCTCGTCGGTGGCGCACCTGCGCGAGAACGTCATCGGCGCGGGACTCTCGCTCTCCGACGAGGAGCTGGCCGAGCTGGACAAGATCGGCCAGTAGGCGGAGGGCGGGCCCACCGGATCGCCGCGATTTGACCCTGACCTAGCGTCAATGTCTTAACTGGGAGCATGCGCATCGGAGAGCTCGCGGCGCTGATCGGGGTGTCCACCCGGACAGTGCGCTACTACCACCACCAGGGCGTCCTGCCGGAGCCGCCCAGGCTGGCCAACGGTTACCGCGAGTACGGCATGCGCGACGCCATCGCCCTGGCCCGCGTCCGCCGCCTGGTCGAGCTCGGGCTGAGCCTGGACGAGGCGCGTGACGTCATCGCCGACGACCGGTCCAGGGAGCTGCCCGAGATCCTCACGGAGATCGACGCCGACCTGGCCAGGCAGGAGCGGGAGATCCAGGTCAGGCGGGCCCGGCTGGCCGCGGTGCTGGCGCGGGCCGAGGCCGGGACGCTCAGCCCCGAGGACACCGCCTCGCCCGACCTGGTGGCCTTCCTGCGCACGGTCGACCTGCCCGCCTCGAAGGCGGCGGCCTGGGATCGCGAGCTGCTCGTGCTGATGGACACCATGGCCGACGCCCCGCACAAGCAGCGCGCGTTCACCCTGCTGGATTCGCTGGCCGGCGACCCCGAGGTGGCGGCCATCGGCCAGGAGTTCTACCGCAGGCTCGACGAGCTGGCCGGCGCCGAGCCCGGAGACCCCAGGGTCGCGCCGCTGGCCGCGATGATGGCCGACTACAGCGCCAAGCACCTGCTGGTCGAGCCGGGAGCGGGCGACTGGGACGCGTCGGCGGTCGAGCCCTTCCTCGACGAGCTGGCCCCCGCCCAGGCGGAGGTCGTCCGGCAGGCCACCCGGATCATCGCGGCCGGCCCGGCCCCGGACGCCGCCGGAGGCACGGACTAGCCTCAGGCGCGCAGGTACATCAGGACCGCCCGGACGCGGCGGTGGTCGTCGGTGGCGGTGGGCGGCAGGTCGAGCTTGGTGAAGATGGCGTTGATGTGCTTGCCGACCACCTTCTCGCTGACGTGCAGCTCGTTGGTGATCGCGGTGTTGGAGCGGCCCTCGGCCATCAGGGCCAGGATCTGGCGTTCGCGGGGGGTCAGGCGGGTGAGCGGGTCGTGGTGGCGGGTGAGCAGGCGGCGGACGACCTCGGGATCGATGACGCAGCCGCCGGCGGCGACCCGCTCGATCCCGTCGACGAACTCCCGCACCTCCAGGATGCGGTCCTTGAGCAGGTAGCCGACTCCCCCGGTGTCCGTGGAGGCGAGCAGCCTGGCGGCGTAGGCGGTGGCCACGTACTGGCTCAGCACCAGGACGGGCAGGCCCGGGCGCGCGTGCCGCAGCGCCACGGCGGCGCGCAGGCCCTCGTCGGTGTACGTCGGCGGCATCCGCACGTCGGTGACCACGATGTCCGGGGAGTGCTCGGCGACGGCGGGAGCCAGCGCGTCCGGCTCGCCGACGGCGGCGACCACGTCGTGGCCGAAGCGGGCCAGCAGCGCCGCCAGCCCCTCGCGCAGCAGCAGGGCGTCCTCGGCGAGCACTATGCGGAGCACGGTAACTCCAGGCGCAGGACGGTCGGCCCGCCGGGCGGGCTGGTCAGGACGAGGGTGCCGGCCAGGGCGTCCACCCGGTCGGCCAGGCCCGTCAGCCCGGTGCCGCCGGCCGGGTCGGCGCCGCCGCGCCCGTCGTCGCGCACCTCGACGGTCAGCGTGCCGCGGGTGTGCTCGCCGGTCACCAGGATCGCGGTCGCCGCCGCGTGCCGGGCCGCGTTCGTCAGGGCTTCGGCCACGACGAAGTACGCCGTGAGCTCCACCGGCGGCGGCAGGCGTACCGGCAGGTCGAGCCGCACATGCACCGGAACGGCCAGGCCGCCGGCCAGCTCGGCGACGGCGGCGGGCAGCCCCAGGTCGGTGAGCACCCGGGGGTGGATCCCGTGGACCAGCTCGCGCAGCTCGGCCAGCGCCGCCCGCGCCTCGCCGGCGGCCTGCGCGAGCAGCGGCCGGGCCGCCGCGGGGTCGTGGTCGAGCTCGAGCTGGGCCGTGACGAGGGTCATGCCGAGCCGCAGCAGCCGCTGCTGGGCGCCGTCGTGCAGATCCCGCTCGATCCGGCGGCGTTCGGACTCGAAGGCGTCGATCAGGCGGGCCCGCGAGCGGGTCAGCAAGCGGACGCGGGCCTCGTCCCCGGGCGCGAGCAGCAGCCGGGCCAGCTCGCCCTGCGCCATGGCGGCCGCGGCCGTGGTGTAGGCGAGCAGGACCGCCGAGGCCAGAACAGCCACCGCCGCCCCTCCGGCCAGCAGCGGCGCCGCCGACGGGGACGCGTCGGCCGGGTGGGACACCGCGACGCCCGTCTGCGCCGATGAGGTGGCGAAGTTGGCCACGCCGCTGGCGTAGATCAGCGCCGGGGCCGCCCCGAGCAGTACCGCCGCGACGTTCATGACCAGCAGCACGCTGCCGTGCAGGACCGTGTACGCCAGCTCCCGCCACGTGGCCGCCTCGGTGTACCGGGCGCGCAGCCACGCGGCGGCCCCCGGCCGGTCCGGCACGCGGTGTGGATCCGCCAGCGCGGGCACGCCCAGGAGGGCGACGCGCCGCCGTTCGAGCGCCGCCAGCGGGAACGCGCCCGCCACCAGCGCCACCGGCAGCCAGGCCAGGGCCAGCAGGCCGGTCGCGATCCCGGTGAACACATAGGCCGCCGTGCGCAGCGGCCACGTCGACACGACGAAACGCAAGGGAGCGTGGCGCAGCGCCTCCGCCACCGTCCTCCCCCTGGCCGTGCCGCTCACCGCCATGGCCGCCACTGTACGAGCTCGGGGCCCGGTCGCGAGGTAGTGCCTGCCCACCCCTCCCCCTGGGTGCGGGGACTCCTGTGCCTGCCCGGCGTACCGCCTTCGATGGAGGCTCGACGCGAAGGAGATGGGATTCATGCCGCATTTCGTACGCACGCTGGGAGCGGTGCTCGCCGGTGCCGCGCTCATGTTCTCGGGAACGCCCGGCCCCGGCGGCGCGGCGATCGGCTGGGCGCCGTGCGCCGGTGACAGGACGGCGGAGTGCGGCAGCCTGCGTGTCCCGATCGACTGGGCCCGGCCGGACGGCGCGACGTTCGGGCTCGCGGTGGCCCGGCGCAAGGCCACGGACCCGCGACGGCGCATCGGCGTCCTCGTGGCGAACATCGGGGGCGGCGCGGGAACCGGTTTCGTCCAAGCCGAGGCGGGCGCCTATTTCGGGAAGGAGATCCTGGCCAGGTTCGACGTGGTGGGCATCGACCCGCGGGGCACCGGGGGCAGCCGGCCGGTGCGGTGCTCGGCTGACATCGTACGAAAAGAGCCGATTCCGGACCCGCGCGATCAGGCGGACTTCGACCGGCTCAAGGCGTACGCGGCCGAGCTGGCCGCCGACTGCCGTCGCCGTACCGGCCCGGTGGCCGACCACCTCGACTCGCTCAGCGTGGCCCGTGACATCGACGCCGTACGTGCCGCGCTCGGCGAACCCACGCTCAGCTACCACGGCGTGTCCGCGGGGACGCTGGCCGGGCAGCACTACGCCGAGCTGTTCGGGCGGCGCGTCCGCGCCATGTCGCTGGACAGCGTCATCGACCACAGCCTGTCCACCGGACAGCTCCTGCTCGGCCAGGCGGCCAACGCCGAGGACGCGTTCGGCGCGTTCGCCCGCTGGTGCGCCCGCGACCGGGCGTGCGTGCTGCACGGCCGCGACGCCGGGCGGGTCTGGGACGGGCTGATGGCCAGGGCCGACCGCGGCACGCTGCGCGACCCCGCGCTGCCCGGCCGCGTGCTCAGCGCCCTCGACCTGGCCACGGAGGCGCATCTGGGCGGGCTCATGGAGCCGTCCTACCGGTGGCTGGCCGAGCGGATGGCCTCACTGGAGTCGGGCAGGCCGGGCCCGCGAGGCGTCGTGCGCGGGCAGCCGGGTCCCGAGGTGCGGGAGATCGAGCATCCGGCGCCCGCCACCTGCCAGGACTGGCGGCTGGAGATCCCCGACCACCGGCGGTTCGCCGCCTACGCCGAGCGGATGCGGCGGGTGGCCCCGCACCTGCGGACGCAGCCGGACACGCAGGCGTTCGCGCTGGCCTGCGCGGTGTGGCCGGTCGAGCCGGGCAATCCGCAGCATCGTCTCAGGATCGGCGACGGCACGCCCCCGATCCTGCTGATCAACGCGCGGCATGACCCGGCCGCCGGGCACGGATGGGCGGTCAGCGTCCGCGGGCAGCTTGGGCGGGGTGCGGCGCTGGTGACGTACGAGGGCGGGGGTCATGGCGTCTACCAGCGCACCTCGTGCACCCGGCGGGTGGTCGACGACTACCTGCTGCTCCTGCGCGTGCCGGTGGCCCCTTGCTGAGCCCGCGGTTGCGTACATCCGTCTCGTCTGCGTACAGTGTGCGCATCGACGGAACGTCGTACGCATCTGAGGAGAGAATCATGACCTTCGACCTTGCCCACTGGCAGGCCCGCTTCGACGAGCTGGCCGCCGCCAACCACGTGCCCGGCGCGACCCTGGCGGTCCTCGCCGGCGGGCGGATCCACGAGCTGGCCACCGGCGTCCTGCACCGGGGAACCGGCGTGGCGGCCACGCCCGACTCCGTTTTCCAGCTCGGCTCGATCACCAAGGTCTACACCGCCACCTTGATCATGCAGCTTGTCGAATCGGGTGAGCTCGACCTCGACGCCCGGGTGGCAGACGTGCTGCCGGACTTCGCCGTCGCCGACCCGGAGGCCACCAAGACGGTGACGGTCCGCCAGTTGCTGAGCCACACCAGCGGCATCAGCGGCGACTTCACCCACGACACCGGACGCGGCGACGACTGCCTGGCCCGGTACATCGACGCCTGCACGGTCGTCTCGCAGGACTGCCCGCCCGGCACCGCGAGCTCCTACAGCAGCACCGGCTACAACATCCTGGGCCGCATCATCGAGGTGCTGACCGGCCTGACCTGGGACGCCGCCTTGCGCGAGCGCATCTGCGCGCCGCTCGGCCTGACCAGCACGGTGACGCTGCCCGAGGAGGTGCTGCGCTTCCGCGCCGCGATGGGCCACCTCGGAGAGCCCGGCCGGCTGCCCGACCCGGCGCCGTCGTGGAACCCGCTGCCGCGCTCGGCCGGCCCGTACGGCGGCGGCGCCCTCTGCGCCACGGCCGCCGACGTGGTCAGGTTCGCCCGCACGCACCTCGACGGCGGCGCGGCCCCCGACGGCACCCGCCTGCTCGGGACCGCGACCGCCGAGCGGATGCGGCGCCTGGAGGTCAACGTCCCCGACAAGTGGACGGTCAGCTCCGACGGCTGGGGGCTGGGCTGGACGCTGTACGACTGGTTCGGCGTGCCCGGCTTCGGCCACGACGGCGCGACGATCGGCCAGTACGGCTACCTGCGCGTCGCACCGGAGTCCGGCGTCATCATGGTCCTGCTGACCAACGGCGGCGGCGCGCGCCAGCTCTACTCCGAGCTGTTCCACGAGCTGTGGGACCAGGTGGCCGGCATCCAGGTGCCCGCCCCCTTCGGGCCGCCCGAGCAGCCTGCCGCGGTCGACTTCGCGCCGCTCGTCGGCACCTACCGGCGCGAGGGCGTCGCCATCCACGTCAGCGAGCGCGAGGGGACGCCGCATCTGGTGTACGAGTTCATCGACGGCATGAAGGACCTGTCGCCGCCCATCGAGGCCGACCTCGTGCCGCTGTCGCAGACGGTCTACGCGGCGGCGGGCACCGGGGCCTTCAGCGACGACTGGATGCCGGTGGTGTTCTCGACCCTGTCGAACGGGACGGGCTGCGTCTACGTCGGACTGCGCGCCACCCCGAAGATCACCTGACCGGACGGCTCGAATCGGGTGGACAGGCGCGGAAGATGTGCTCCGCGACCTCCTGGATCGACCTGCCATCCGTGTCGATGCGCACGTCGCCGGCGCCCTCCCGGTCGAGTGCCGCGGCGTCGGCCGCCGCCCGCTCCGCGACCCGGTGCAGCGCGGCGGGGTCGAGGCCCTTCAGCTCGTCGCCCGGCAGCGCCGGTCCGCCTCCCCCGCCGCGCAGCGCGACGCGTTCGGCCAGCGTGGCGGGGCCGGCGTGCAGGCGTACCACGGTCAGCGCCGCCTCGGGCAGCAGTTCGGCGTAGCGGCGTACGGTCTCGTCACGGTCGGCGTCGCCGGAGACGACCAGGCAGCGGGCGCCCGCCGCGAGGTGCCCGGCCCAGACGGCCGCGAGGTTGCGGGCCTTGAGCAGGTGGTCGCCGGTGCCCGGTCGTAGGGCGCCGATCTGCTTGAGATCGACATAGGCGGCCGGTACGCCGGAGCGTACGAGCTGGGAGAAGGCCTCGTACCCGGCCGTGGACTTGCCGGCCGCCGTGGCGCCGGAGATCCACAGCACCCGGGCTGGGTCCAGCACCGGTGCGCTGGGCACGAGATCGCCAGACGCGCCAGGAGCGGCGGCGAGGCCCGCTCGGTTGAGGACCAGTTCGGCTGACTTTGCGACGGTGAGGCCGCTGGTGTCCACGCACAGGTCCGCGAACCCCGTGCCGTCCAGTCCCTCGGCCTCCGCGACGGCGTCCGCCACCAGGTCGGGACGCCAGCCCCGGCCGAGGAAGCGTTCCTTGAGCTCGGCCGGCTCCACGCGCAACCGGCACACCGTCAGCGCGGCGTCCGGGAGCAGCTTCGCGTACTCCGCGATCTCCTCCGGCGAGTCGACGAACCCCGACAGCACCACGCACCGCGCGCCCGCCAGCCGGAAGTTGGGCCACATCGCCGCGAGGTTCCGTGCCCGGAGGTGGTGCGTGCCGCTCTCGGGGAGCGGCACGCAGAGGCTGATCTGGTCGGCGTCCACGAACGCCGTTCTGACCCCGGCCCGGCCGAGCCGGCTGGAGACCTCCCAGCCGAGGGACGACTTCCCGACCCCCGACGGCCCGCACAGCCACAGCAAAGGCAGACGATCACCGCTCATCCGCCGCACGCTAGCGGCCCGCGCCGGCCCCCCGCGAGCGTATTTCCGCCGGCCGGCGGCTCAGCCGGCAGGTGAGACGAACTCGGGCTGGTCGAGCACGCGCAACCAGCTCCCGTCCGGCTGACGCCTGACGACCTGCGCCCGGGCGCCTGATCCGTCCTTGGGCGGGGTCGAGGTGAGCGCGAGGTCGCCGCTGAGCAGCGTCGGCAACGGCGTCTCCGGCTCGAAACGGGGGCCGCCGGCCAGCACCTTCGCCCACAGCGCGCGGATCGCCTCCCGCCCCACCGTCTGGCTGCCCGGCGGGTAGGCCAGCACCGCGTCCTCCTCGTACAGCGCGGCCACCCCGTCGGCGTCCCCGGCGTTGGACCGCTCGACGAACAAGCGGGTGATGTCCTCAGGCCGCATGGCCTTCTCGTACTCCGGCATGGCTGCCTCCAAGCAATCGTTCGGGCTTCAACACCTCCCACCCTGCCAACCGGGCTACCAGAAGTCCAACAGATGGATCGGATGATAACTAGAATCTGGAGTCATGGAACTGAGGCAGCTCGAATACTTCGTCGCCGTGGCCGAGGAGCAGAACTTCACCCGCGCGGCCGAGCGGGTGCACATCAGCCAGTCCGGCGTCAGCGCCCAGATCCGCCAGCTCGAACGCGAGCTCGGAGCCGAGCTGTTCGACCGGTCGGGACGTACGGCCACCCTCACGGTCGCGGGCCTGGCCGCGCTGGAGCACGCCCGCGCCGCGCTCGACGCCGCGGCGGCGGTCGGCCAGGCGGTGGGCGAGGTGACCGAGCTGATCCGGGGGCGGCTCGCGGTGGGGATGGTGACCGGCTGCACGGTCACGCCGCTGTTCGACGCCCTGGCCGCCTTCCACCGGGCGCATCCCGGCGTGCGGCTGTCCCTGCTGGAGGACGGCTCCGACCGGCTCATCGAGTCGGTCCGCGCGGGCGCCCTCGACCTGGCGCTCGTCGGCACCGCGACCGCCCCCGACGGGCTGGAGACCCACACGATCATCAGCGAGCGGCTGGTCGCCGCCGTCCCCGCCGGGCACGCCCTGTCCGGCCGGGACCGGGTCACGCTGGCGGAGCTGAGCGCGTACCCGATCGTGTGCATGCCGGTCGGGACCGGCCTGCGGACGGTGTTCGACCAGGCCTGCGCCGCTCAGGACGTGCGGCCCGTGATCGCGCTGCAGGCCACCGCCGCCGACGCCATCGCCGACCTGGCCGCCCGCGGCATCGCGGTCGCCGTGCTCAGCGAATCGATGGCCGCGCAGTACGGCGACCGGCTCACCGCCCTGGCGATCGACGACGCCACGACGCCCGCCCTGCTCGCGCTGGTCTGGCGCGGCACGCACGGCCCCGCCGTGCGCGAGCTGCTCGCCTACGCCCGCCGCGCCTTCTGACGAGCGCCGACAGTCCGCGTCTGTACGCCGTCAGCCCGCTGTCAGCGGCCACGGCCATCGTCGGATGTGCCCCCAGAACACCCGAAGCGAGAGGCGCATCATGTCGCAGGAGAATCTGTCCGAGTTCGTCGAGGCGGCGGCCAAGGAGTTCGGCATCCCCGGCGTGGCCGTCGGGGTGCTGGCGGGCGGCCGGGAGTTCCACGCCGCCCACGGCGTGACGAGCGTCGACCACCCGTTGCCGGTCGATGAGCGGACGCTGTTCCATCTGGCGTCGGTGACCAAGACGTTCACGGCGACCGCGCTGATGCGGCTCGTCGCGGAGGGCAAGGTGGACCTGGCCGCGCCGGTGCGCCGCTACGTTCCCGAGCTGCGGCTCGCCGACGAGGAGGCCGCGGCGCGGATCACCGTGCTGAACCTGCTCAACCACACCGCCGGCCTCGACTGGAACCTGATCGACGCCGGCGCGGAGGACGGCTCACTGGCCGCGTTCGTGACGAAGCTGGCCGAGCTGCCGCTGATCGCCCCGCCCGGCGCCCGGGCCTCCTACAGCCAGGCCGGCTACAACCTGGCCGGGCGGATCATCGAGAAGGTCACCGGACTGCCGTACGAGAAGGCCGTGGCCGCGCTGGTCCTGGAGCCGGTCGGGCTGTCGAACACCTTCTTCGAGCTGGACGACGTCGTGGTCCGGCGGTTCGCCGTGGGGCACAACCGGGACGAGGACGGGGAGCTGCGGTTCGCGCAGCCGTGGAAGGCGAATCCGGCGCACGCGCGCGGCGACAACCCCGGCGGCGGTATCGCGTCCTCCGTCAGCGACCTGCTGCGCTGGGCCCGCTTCCAGCTCGGCGACGGGGACGGCGTCCTGCCGGCCGGGGCGCTGCGCCAGATGCGCGAGTCGACGATCGAGCTGCGGGCCAGCACGCTCGGGGACGCCTTCGGGATCTGCTGGTTCCTGCGGGACGTGGACGGCGTCCGCACGATCGGGCATGGCGGGTCGGGCAACGGGCAGTTCGCCGAGCTGCTCATCGTGCCGGAGCACGACTTCGCCGTCGTCTCCCTGGCCAACGCCGGCCCGGACGGCTACGCCTTCAACCAGGCCGTCGTCCGCTGGGCGCTCGAACACCACCTCGGCGTCGTTGCGCGCGACCCCGAGCCGATCCCGTACGACGACACGCGCGCGAGCGAGGTCGCCGGCCGCTACGAGAGCGACGCCATGAACCTCGACCTCGCCACCGACGGGCACCGGCTCACCCTCGCGGTCGGGATCAAGCCGGAGCTCCGCCAGGCGTCGGAGGCCGAGATGCCGCCGGATTATCCGCCGGCCGCCATCGGGTTCCTGCCCGGCGACGGCGACGAGTACATCATCACCGAGGGCGGACTGAAGGGGCAGCGCGGCTACTTCAGCCGCGGCGACGGCGGCGCGGTCGTGGGCGTGGACCTCGCCGGCCGGCTGTTCACCCGGGCCACGTCCTGATCGCGTGCGGGGCTCAGCGGGTGAGCAGCTCCCGCAGGGCCTTGGCGATGTCGGCGGGCGCCTCTTCGGCCATGAAATGGCCGCTGGTGACGGTCATGTGCCGGAGATCCCGCGCCCAGGCGCCCCACAGCCCGGCGGCGTCGTAGCCGAGGGCCGCGCCCCAGTCCTGCTGGATCACGGTGACCGGCATCTCCAGCCGCCGCCCCGCGTCCTTGTCGGCCCGGTCGTGCTCGACGTCGATGCCGGCGGAGGCGCGGTAGTCGGCGACGATCGAGGGCACGGCGGCGCGGCAGGCGTCCAGGTACGCGGCCCGTACGCCGGCGGGCACGGCCTGCGGGTCGTTGGCCCAGAGGTCGAGGAAGTGGCCGAAGAACGCGTCCGGGTCGGCCGCGATCATCCGTTCGGGCAGGCCGGGCGGCTGGGCCATCAGGTAGAGGTGGAAGCCGACGGCGGCGCTGGTCCCGTGCAGCACGTCCCACATGTCGAGGGTCGGCAGCACGTCGAGCACGGCCAGGTGGGTGATCGCGGCGGGATGGTCGAGCCCGGCGCGGAAGGCGACCAGCGCGCCGCGGTCGTGCCCGGCCAGCGCGAACCGCTCGTGGCCCAGGGCCCTGGCCAGGGCGACGACGTCGGCGGCCATGGTGCGCTTGGCATAGGTGGACGCGCCGGCTTCCGCGGGCTTGTCGCTCGCGCCGTACCCGCGCAGGTCGGGACAGATCACCGTGTGGTCGGCGGCGAGGTCGGCGGCGACGTGCCGCCACATCAGGTGCGTCTGCGGGAAGCCGTGCAGGAGCACGACGGGGCTCCCCGTGCCGGCGACGGCCGCGTTGAGTGACACGCCGTCGGCGACGGGGACGCGACGGTAGTCGAAGCCTTCGATGACAGGCGCCATGGTTTGCGTCCTTTCCGGTGGATGACCAGGTGTTATCAGCCTGCCGGGCGCCAATGAGCAGCCGATGAGCAATATCGTGGAGGGGTGCGGTTCGGGGTGCTGGGGCCGGTGACGGCCTGGGACGAGGGCGGGAACGCGATCGCGTTGAAGGGGCCGCGGCATCGCGCGGTGCTGGCCCGCCTGATCGTCGCCCGCCGCCGCGTCGTCCCCGTGGACGTGCTCGTCGATGACCTGTGGGTGGATCCGCCGCCGGACGCCGTGGGCGCGGTGCGTACCTTTGTGGCGGCTTTGCGGCGCGCACTCGAGCCTGAGCGCCCGCCGCGCGCCGCGGCCCGGCTGCTGGTCACCGAGGGACCGGGGTACGCGCTGCGCGCCGAGCCTGACGCGGTGGACGCCTGGCGTTTCGAACAGGCGGTGACGGCACCCCTGCGTGGTGGAGAGGCGCCGGCCCGGCTGGCGGAGGCGCTGGGGTGGTGGCGCGGGCCCGCGTACGCGGATTTCGCCGAGGAAGACTGGGCGCGGGCCGAGCGGTCGCGGCTCGCGGAGCTGCGGCTGCAGGCGGTGGAGCGGCGCGCCGAGGCGCTCCTGGCGCTGGGGCGGGCCGCGCAGGCGGTGCCGGACCTCGACGCGCACGTGGCCGGGCATCCGTGGCGCGAGGACGCCTGGCGGCTGCTGGCCCTCGCGCTGTACCGGAGCGGCCGCCAGGGAGACGCGCTGGCGGTGCTGCGCCGGGCACGGACGCTGCTGGTGGAGCAGCTCGGCGTGGACCCGGGGCCGGGCTTGCGCCGCCTGCAGGCCGACATCCTGGCCCAGGCCGCCCACCTCGACGACCAGGGGGCGGGCCGTGGTGACCAGGGATCGGACCTCAGCGACCAGGGGACAAGCCGCGGCGACGCCCATGCTTTTCAGGCGGACCGGGTGTGGGCGCAGGCGGCCGCCGCGTACGACCGCACGGTGGCCGCCGGCGCCAGGGCCCGGCTGGAGTCGACCGTGGGCCTGCTGCGCAACCTGGCGGTGACCGGCGGCGGAGGTCTGGAGGCGGCCCGGCGGCAGCGCCTGGCGGCCGTCACGGCGGCCGAGGAGCTGGGCGACGCGGAGCTGACCGCCCGCGTGATCGGCACGTACGACGTACCGGCGATCTGGACCCGTTCCGACGACCCCGCACAGGCGGCGCAGATCGTGGCGGCGGCGGAGCGCACTCTCGCCGCGCTCCCGCCCGGCACCCACGAGGCCGCCAGGGCCCGGCTGCTGGCCACGATCGCCCTCGAATCGCGCGGCACCCGAGGCGAACGCGGCCCGCAGGCCGCCCGCCAGGCCGAGGAGATCGCCCGGCGGCTGGACGACCCGGCGCTGCTGGTGTTCGCGCTCAACGGGGTGTTCATGCAGACCTTCCACCGGGCAGGGCTGGCGCCGCGCAGGGACGAGATCGGTGCCGAGCTGATCGACCTGTCGGCGCGGCACGGCCTGGTCACCTCCGAGGTGCTCGGGCACCTCATCCGGCTCCAGGCCCGCAGCGCCCTCGCGGACTTCCCCGCCGCCGACCGTCACGCGCTCGCGGCGGAGCGGCTGGCCGAACGGCACGAGCTGCCGCTGGTGGGCGTCTTCACGCAGTGGTACAGGGCGCTTCGGCTGTCCGCCCAAGGGGCGAAACAGGCGGAGTCCGCCTATCGGGCCGCGGCCGCCCAGCTGGACGGCGCCGGGATGCCCGGCCTGCAAAACGGCCTGCTGCCACTCGCCCTCCTGTCCGTGCAGCTGCGACGCCCCCCGAGTACGCGGATCCTGGCCGTCGAGGGGATGGACTGGGGACCCTACGAGCCGCGGATCCTGGCCGACGAGGGCGCGGATCGGGGACTCGGCGAGGGCGCGGATCGGGCGCCCGACGAGAACGCGGACCGGGGACTCGACGAGGGCGCGGACTGGGGACCTTACGAGCCGTGGGTCCGGCCCTTGGCGCTGCTGGCCCAGGGCCGCCGTGACGAGGCCGCGCACGCGCTCGCCCAGGTCCCGGATCCGCCGCGCGACCTGCTGTTCGAGGCCATGTGGTGCCTCACGGGCGAAGCCGCCGTCGCCGTCGGCGACCGGCAGAGGATGGAACGCGCCCGCGACGAGCTGCTCCCGGCGGCGGACGAGCTGGCCGGAGCGGGCAGCGGCGTGCTGACCCTGGGCCCCGTCGCGGATCACCTCGCCGTGCTCGACGCCGCCCTGCGCCGCTGATCGGCCGGGAGTCCTCTTGACTTCGAGCATGCTCTAACTTCTAGCGTCCGCGGTCATGAGGGGTTCAACCATGCAACCGTCCACGACCAGCCGCCGTTACCTGGTGCTCGCGATCTGCTGCGCCAGCGTGATCGCAGTGGTCATGGACATCTCCATCGTCAACGTGGCGCTCCCGGACATCCGCCGTGACCTGCACGCCTCGGTGTCCGGCCTGCAGTGGACGGTCGACGCGTACACCGTGGTCCTGGCCAGCTTCCTGGTGCTGGCCGGATCCACCGCCGACCGGTACGGCCGCCGGCGCGTCTTCCAGATCGGCCTCGCCGCCTTCGGGCTCGGCTCGCTGCTGTGCGGCCTGGCGCCGAGCATCGGCTGGCTGGTCGCCGCGCGGGCGCTGCAGGGCGTCGGCGGCACGATGCTCAACCCCGTGGCGATGGCGATCATCGTCACCGCCTTTCCCGACCAGGCCGAGCGGGCCAGGGCCATCGGCGTGTTCGGCTCGATGACCGGCCTGTCGCTGGCGCTGGGCCCGATACTCGGCGGCGCCCTGGTCGACGGCCTCGGCTGGCACGCCATCTTCTGGATCAACGTGCCGATCGTGGCCGTCGCGCTCGTGTGCACCGCGTTGTTCGTGCCCGAGTCGCGTGCCCCGCGGGCCCGCCGGTTCGACCCGGTGGGCCAGCTCCTGATGATCCTGATGCTGAGCAGCGTCGTCTACGCGATCATCGAGTCCGGCGGCTCGGGCTGGACCTCGCCGGTCGTCCTCGGGCTGCTCGCCGTCGCCGTGCTCAGCGCGCTGGGCATCCTCCTCCACGAGCCGCGCCGCGCGGACCCGCTGCTGGAGCTGCGGCTCTTTCGCAGCGTGCCGTTCAGCGCGGCGATACTGACGGCGATGTGGGGGCTGTGCGGGTTCGGCGCGTTCCTGTTCGTGACCACCCAGTACCTGCAGGAGGTACGCGGCCTGCCGGCGCTCACGGCCGGTCTGTGCCTGCTCCCGGTCGGCGCGCTGGTCATGGTGCTCTCCCCGGTCACCGGCCGGCTGGTCGGCGCGGGCGGTCCCCGGCTGCCGCTCGTGGTCGCCGGGGCCGCGCTGGCACTGGGCGGCGGCGCGTCGCTCTGGCTCCACCCGGCCACGCCGCTGCCCGCCGTGCTCGCGATCTACCTGTTGTTCGGCGTCTTCCTGGGGACGATCAACCCGCCGATCACGAACGCGGCGGTGTCCGGGATGCCGCGCTCGATGGCCGGGGTGGCCGCCTCGCTGGCCTCCGTCGGGCGGCAGACCGGCACCACCCTGGGCGTCGCGATCGCCGGCACGATCGTGGGATCGGCCCCGGCGGGGACGGCGTTCACCGACGCGGAGCACGGCGTGTGGTGGCTGGTGGCCGGGCTGGGCGCCGGCATCGTACTCCTGGCGCTGCTCAGCACCGGGCGCTGGGCGCTGGGCACCGCCGAGCGGGCGGCGGCGCTGTTCGAAGGGGTGGACCGCGATCCTCCGGCAAGGGTCGGCGCCCGCCGGTGACAGCACCACTCGGCCGGAGGGCGGCTTACCGGATACGATGATCAAAGCGTACAAATCCATCGCGAGCTCCTCCATACCGGAGACGAGAGGGACGCCTTGCAGACCCAGGAAGCCGAGATCGACGGACCGGCCGGGCGGATCGCCGTGGCGGACCACGGCGGCGACGGTCCCGACGTGCTGCTGGTGCACGGCGCCAACCGCACGCTGCTCGACTGGGAGCCGCTGCGCCGGGAGCTCCCCGACGCCCGGCTGGTCGCTTACGACCTGCGCGGCCACGGCCGTTCCGACGTCCCCGCCGACGGCGACTACGGCTGGGATGCCCACCTCGCCGACCTCGACGCGGTCGCCGACGCGGTCAAGCTGACCGATCCGTACGTGGTCGGGCACTCCCTCGGCGGGATGATCGCGATATGCCACGGCCGTCGGCGGCCCGAGTGCCCCGGCGTGGTGGACCTCGACGGGTTCGGCGGCGGCGACCCCGCGCTCCACCCGGGAATGCCGCCGCAGGAGGTCGTACGCCGCAGGGCCGCCCAGATCGCCGCGCTGGCATCGGCCCCTTCCGTGCTGAGCGACGAGCAGGTGGCGGCGATCACCGCCCAGGTACGGCAGCGCGCCCAGGCCATGGGCGTGGACCCCGCCCTGGAGGAGGCCGCCACCCGCCGGTCCCTGGCCCCAGAAGACGCCCCAGAAGACGCCTCAGCCTGGCGGCGCAAGCCGAGCCCTGCCGCGCTCACGGAGCTGCTCGCCCCGCTGGACGGATGGAACGTCTTCTCGGTGCTGCGGCAGACCCGCTGCCCGGTGCTCCTCGTCCAGGCCGGTCAGGTGCCGCCCATGGCGCAGCTCCCGGACGAGTTCCGCGAGCTGAACGAGGCCCTCATCGCCGGAATCGCCCAAGAGCTCGCCACCCTGAGCGGCCCCAGGCTGGAGCGCCTGCCGGACGCGGGCCACCTCCTGCACTTGCAGGCCGCCGCCGAGGTGGCCGGCCTCATCCGCACGTTCCTGAAGAGCTAGACCGGAGGAGGCCGGACGGCGCTTCGTGAGATGATCGCGATCATGAACGGTATCCCAGGCCACGGCCGCCGCGGCTCGCGCGCGATGGCCACCCCCGCCCCTGCTCCCGCCGGTGTCCCTGTGGTGCCTGGCCACGCCGCCGTCCCGATCGAGTGCTGAGCATGCGCGGCACGCACAAGACCCCTGCCCTGGAGCCCGGCTCCCTGCTCGCCGGCGTCGGTCCCACCATGGACCGGCGCAAGGACGCCGCCACGCCGCCCGCCCCGAGCGTGCGCAGCGTCGGAGAGATCACCGGGCTGCGGCCGCACCGCCTGCCCCGCGACGGCGGCGAGGTGCCCGGCGCCGACGTGGACCTGGTCGACGCCCTGGACCCGCTGACCTGGCGCACGGTCGCCGCCTGGCTCCAGGACCGGCCCGCCGCGGGCACCCGGCAGAGCCGCCTGCAGGTCATGGCCTCGTTCCTGCGCTGGCTGCACCTCGTGGAGCCGGCGCTCGACCCGCTCGCGGCCACCGGCGCCCACCTCGACGCCTACTGCGACGCCGCGCTCACCGGCGCGCTCAGCACCGGCGTGCGCTCCCCCGGCAAACCCCTGTCGAGCGCGACCGTGACCAGGAAACGCAACGCCCTGTCCGCGTTCTACGCCTTCGCCTGGCAGAGCGGCGCCGTACGGGACAACCGCGCCGCGGGCACCCCGGCGGCACAGGACGCCTCCGGCCTGCGCGCAATCACCCGCGAAGAACGGCGGCTGCTGCGCCGCGGCGTCGCCCACCTGGCCGCTGACGGCCGGTCCGCCGAGGCCGCCGCCGTCGCGCTGCTCGACGGCACCGGCGCCGCACCCGGCGCACTGGCCAGGCTCACCCTGCAGGACACCCGCACCCTGCCGGCCGGCAACGAAGCCGATCCCGTCATCGTCACCCTGCCCGACCGGCGCGGCGACCTTGTGGCGTTCCCGATCCCCGCACTGGCCCGCCCGCTGCTGCGCAGGCTGAGCGTCGGTCTGTCGGCCGCGGACCCGCTGCTCAGGCAGGACGACGGCCAGCCGGCCGACTCCGAGTGGATCACCGTCGCGCTCACCCACGCCGCGCTCGCCGGCGGCATCCCCGAGGGCCGGGCACGGCTGCTGCGCCCGCACATGCTGCGCGCCACCACGATCGCCGAGCTCCTCCACGACGCGGGGGCGCATGCCAGGTAGAGCACTCAGCCGGACCGCGCTTCGGCGGCGCGGTCCCCGCTCTGCCCGGCTCGCCAGGCCCACCAGACCAGCGCCGCCGTCAGCGCCATGAGCAGCCAGGGCACGACATTCGCGCGTACGACCTCCACCAGCCACTCCTGGGCGCCGGGCGGCTGGCCGGCCTGCCGGGCTGGAAGGTAGGCCAGCGACAGCAGGATCACCCTGGCCGTCATGAAAGCGGCCAGCACCGGGTGAAAAGCCAGCGCCAGCAGCGCGAAGGCCAGCCCGTCGTACCAGGGCAGTGCGTACGGGGCGGCGAACAGCCAGGCCACCGTCACCGCCACGGCCACCTCGGCGGCCTGCAGCGCAGCCCGGGAGAAGACGCGGACCAGCAGCACGGCCAGCCCGGCGAACAGCAGCAGCGACCCCACCTGGATCCACACCGTGTACGCGCCCGGCCCGAAGGCCTGCTGCAGCCCTCGTTTGACCAGGCTCCACGGAACGGCCAGGGAGACCCGGCGGCCGGCGGCCCCGACCTGGTCGAACGCCTGCGGCCCGGCCAGGGCGTAGACGATCCCGGCGGCCGCGACCGCGCTCCCCGCCACGACGGCCAGGGTGCGGGGCGAGCGGCGCAGCTCCCAGGCCGGGCCGAGCGCCACCAGCCCCGCCGTCGCCTTGACGCCGACGCCCAGCCCCAGCAGCAGCCCCGACCGGACAGGCCGCCCGGCCGCGCCGCACACCAGGGCGGCCACCATGCACAGGATGGCCAGGGTGTCGACGTGCATGCCCGCGGCCAGCTGGTAGATCAGCAACGGGTTGACGGCCCACAGCAGCGCCACCTGCCGCCGCCGCGTGCCGTCAGCCGCGCTCCGGTACAGCAGCAGGCCGGTGACGATGTACGCGGCCGCGTTGACAACCGCCAGCACGAACACGATCAGCCGTACGGAGTCCCCGCCCACCAGCGCCGCCACCGCCTGCACCGCCGTGGCGACCGGCCCGTAGACGCTGGTGACACCGCCCCATTCCGCCACCGCTCCGGTCACCGGGTCGCCCGGGAGCCCGTCCGGCGGCACCGTGTACGGGTCGTACCCGAGTGCGGCCAGCCGCCCGTAGGCGGCGTAGTTGAGGTGATCGGCCGACCCCGACGGCGGCAGGAACGCCAGCACCGCCACCGCCGCGATCCCGGCGGCCAGCCACAGATCGGCCCGGAACGTCCAGCCGCGGGCCAGCGCCGCCAGCCCGGCGGCCAGCCCCGCGCCGCCCAGCGTCACCGCCGCCGCGCCGAGCGCGATGACCAGGTATCCCCCGGGGTGGACGGCGAGCGAGAACGGCGGTTGCCAGGACGGGCCGGCCAGGGGCGGCACCATGGCGGACGGGCCCAGCGCGCCGATGAGGATCGTCAGCAGCACCGAGGCCGCGATCCCGGCCGTCGCCACCCGCCCCAACCGCCCGGCCTTCCCGGAGTCGCGTGTCACCCCTGCATCTCAGCACACAACCGTGCACGTCCCGCCTCGCCGACAGGCCCTTCAGGGACGGAGTAGGTTGGAGCGGGTCCATGAACGTGAAGGGCCGGAGGATTCGGCGTGCAGGAGATCGAGTTCCGGGCTGAGGGCCAGGACCTGCTGAAGATACTCATCGACGGCGTTGCGCTGCTCGACCTCGTACGCGAGGCGGAGCTTCCGTACGCGCGAGAAGAGCAGCTCGAACGCGCCAAGGAGTTCGCGCCCGAGCCCGCGCCCCTGCTGGCCGGCGACTACGCCTACTTCGGGCGCTCCTGGACGGGCTGGCCGAGCCGGCACTACCTGGGTGAGCCGGCCGAGACGGCCTACAACCAGGAAGACGACGAGATCATGCTGCTCGGCTGCACGTGCGGCGTTTCGGAGTGCTGGGCGCTGCTGGCCACGATCGAGGTCACCGAGACGGAGGTCCGCTGGTCGGGGTTCCGCAACAACCATCGGGACTGGGACGTGTCCGCCACGCTCGGGCCGTTCGTCTTCTCCCGCGGGCAGTACGAGCGCGCCCTGCGCGCCGGCCGGTGATGGGGTCACTCGGAGGCGAACCGCACGGTGATGGCCAGGCCCCCTTCGGGGCGCGCCTCGGCGGTGAGGGCGGCGTGGTGAGATCGGGTGACGGCATCGACGATGGCGAGGCCGAGCCCGTAGCCGTCACGGCCGTGCCGATCGGGCGCCAGCTTCTGGAAGGGCTGGAAGAGGCGCTGGATCTGGTCGCCGGGGATGACCGGCCCGCTGTTGGCGACGGTGAGGGCCACGTGCGTGCCGCAGGACTGCGTGGTGATCTCTACATGCCCGGCTGATCGGTTGTGGCGGATGGCGTTGTCGACGAGGTTGGCGACGAGGCTTTCGATCAGTCCCGGGTCCCCGGCGGTCACCGCGGGTTTCAGGTGTTCTGCGAGGTCGATGCCCTTCTCCGTCGCCTGGTCGCGGCGGGAGACAAGCACTCCTTCGATGACGTGGGCGAGGTCGAGGGTGTCCCGGCGGGTGCGGCCGCGCTCGCTGGTGGCCAGGGCGAGCAGTGCCTGGACGAGCCGTTCCTGGTGCCCGCCGAGAGCGAGAGCCTCCTGACAGGCCGAGCGCAGGCTGCCGGCGTCGGCATCGGGGTCGGCGAGCGCGACCTCGAGGAGGGTACGCAGGCCGGCGAGTGGGGTGCGCAGCTCGTGGGAGGCGTTGGCGACGAAATGGCGCTGGGCGTCGAAGGAGGCTTGCAGGCGGGCGAACAGGTCGTCGAGGGTGTGGCCGAGCTCGGTCAGCTCGTCGGCGGGCCCGCCGAGGTCGAGGCGGCGGTGGAGGTCTCCGGCGGAGATGACCTTGGCGGTGGCGGTGATGGCGCGCAGCGGGCGCAGGAACCGGCCGGCGA
Source organism: Nonomuraea rosea (assembly GCF_039539705.1). Taxonomy (NCBI): domain Bacteria; kingdom Bacillati; phylum Actinomycetota; class Actinomycetes; order Streptosporangiales; family Streptosporangiaceae; genus Nonomuraea; species Nonomuraea rosea. The sequence continues at coordinate 41,374 of NZ_BAABDQ010000043.1, forward strand.
CGAACCAGCCGAGGGCCAGGGCGACGGGAATCAGGATGACCAGGGCGACGGCGGACCCCATGAGGAGCTGGGGCAGGCTGATCCCGGGCCCGGATCCGGTGACCACGCCCGACGAGGGGTCATCTTTGGGGACGGTCGCCTGGACGCTGGCGAGCGGAAGATCGACCATGACGAGCACGAAGACGCCGGCGGCGTAGATGCCCGCCGCGTAGGCGAGCGCGAGCCGCTTCTGCAAGGACCTTCTGGCGAGCCTGGTCATGACGACCCGATGCGGTAGCCGCCTTCGCGGATGGTCTCGATCACGGGCGGGTCGCCGAGCTTGGCCCGCAACCGGTGCATGGTGTGCTTGACGGCGCTGCTGAAGGGGTCGGCGGCCTCGTCCCAGACGCGTTCGAGCAGCTCCTCAGCGGAGATGACCAGTCCGGGCACGGCGAGCAGGCATTCGAGCAGGCCGAACTCCCTGGGGCTCAGCTCAAGGCGCCGACCGGCCCTGGACGTGACCCGGCGGGCCGGATCGAGAGTGATGTCCCCGCAGGTCAGCGTGGGCGGCAGCGGCGGGGTGGCGCGGCGGGCCAGGGCACGGACGCGGGCCACCAGCTCGGCGAACGCGAACGGCTTGGGCAGGTAGTCGTCGGCGCCGAGGCTCAGCCCGTCGACGCGGTCCTCGATCGTGCCGGAGGCGGTGAGCATCAGGACGCGGGTCTCGCAGCGGCCGTGGGCGAGCCGCCGGCAGATCTCGTCCCCGTGGACGCCGGGCAGGTCACGGTCGAGGATCACCACGTCGTAGCGGGTGACGGCCAGCCGGTCGATGGCGGCGGTTCCGTCCAGGACGACGTCGACGGCCATGCCCTCGCGGCGCAGCCCTGTTCCGATGGAGCGGGCGAGGACCTCGAAGTCCTCGACGACGAGGACCCTCACCGCCGCTCACCGCCGGTCGTCGTGCGGGCGGGCCGGCCGCCGCTTCGAGGTGCCATGCCTCGACGATGCCAGATCCCAGGTTCCAGCCGGGTCGCGGCCGCTGCGACCGGGCTGGGACCGGGTGCCGCGTACAACCGTCGGCATGAGCTCCTTCACACCTCACCCTTTCCCCCGGTTGCTGCGCGCCGAGTGGACCGCGTTCATGACCTTGCGCGGCTGGGCGGTCGCCATGGCGGCCTCCGTGCTGGTCACCGTGGCGCTCGGGCTGCTGATCACCGGGGGCGCCCGCAGCTCCTGCGTGACCGGGAAGGGCGAGGGCCCCTGCCCCGCGCCTGTGGTGGGACCCGACGGCACGGCGGTGAAGGACAAGTACTACTTCGTGCACCAGCCGCTCCAGGGCAACGGCGGCATCACCGCCCGCGTGTCGGACATGACCGGGCAGATGCGGCTGCCCGACGCCGTACCCGGGGTGCGCAACGTCGAGGAGGGGGTGGTGCCGTGGGGGAAGGCCGGGCTTCTCGTACGGCAGAGCCTCAAACAGGGCACACCGTACGCCGCCGTCATGCTCACCGGCGAGCACGGCGTGCGGATGCAGCACAACTTCACCCATGACGTCGCCGGCGGCCCGCACAACGGCCCGCAGTGGCTGCGGCTGGCCAGGTCGGGCGACACCATCACCGGGTACGAGTCAGACGACGGCAAGACCTGGGCCGAGGTCAGCACGGTCACGCTGGCCGGGCTGCCGGAGACGGTGGAGATCGGGCTGTTCGCCGCTTCACCGGGCACCGTGTGGGACACGGCGGTGGCCTTCGCCCAGACCACCGCCACCTTCGACCAGATCGTGCTGCGGGGCGCCAACGGCTCGTGGCGCCGCGACGACGTCGGCGTCGTCATGGAGTCCGACGGCACGACCCCGCATCACCCGGGCCAGGCCGTCGAGTCCGGCGGCAAGCTCATCGTGACCGGGGGCGGTGACATCGGGCCCGCGACGGTGGAGGGCGGCATGCGCGCCGACTTCACCCTGATCGGCGGGGCTGTGGGGCTGATCCTGGTGCTCGTGGCGGCGGTCTCGTTCGTCACGGCGGAACGCCGGCGCGGGCTGATCGGGACCGGCGAGCCGGACCCGGCACGGCGGCTGGCGGCCAGGGCCGTGGTGGTCGGCGGGGTCGCGTTCGTGGCCGGGCTGGTGACCTCGGGGATCGCGGTCCCCGTCGGGCTGGCCGTGTTGCGTGCCCATCAGAACCCGATCCAGCCGATCACCCTGGGCACCGAGCTGCGGGTGATCGTCGGCTACGCGGCGCTGACCGCGGCCGCCGCCGTGCTGGCCCTGGGCCTGGCCGCGCTGGTCAAGCGGGGCCTCGTCGCCGTCGCGCTCGCCGTCGCGCTGGTCGTCGTGCCCAACCTGCTGGCGACGGCGGGGCTGGTGCCATGGCTACTGATGTTCACCCCCGCCGCCGGGTTCGCGATCACGCAGAGCGTCCCCACGTTCGCGCATGTGGACGTCGTCCAGTCGATGGTGGGGGTCTACTATCCGCTGCCGCCTTGGGCAGGGCTGGCCGTGACCTGCGGATACGCCGCCGTCGCCCTCGGGGCGGCGCTCGCCGTACGGAGCGGTCAGGCGCGATCGTGTGCGGCCCGGACCCGGTGAAGCAGGTTGCCGGGATGTGGCTCGCCGGCTCCCCCGCTGCTGATCGCGGTGCTCAGGCTGGTGAGTGCGCGCGTGCGGCGTCGCTCACGCGGCCACATCGGCGAGAGCCGCCAGGACGGCGGCGATCGCGGGCGGGTCGGGCGGGTCGCCGTACGTGGCGGTGTAGAGCTGGCGGGGAGAGCTGCTGAGCTCGGTGGCGTGGATGTCGGGCCGGCGATGGGCCTGGAGCGCGAGCCCTGGCAGGGTGGTGACGCCCACGCCGGCGGCGACGAGGGCTTGCACCACGACCATGTCGTCGCTGAGCGATGCGATGCGCGGGGTGAAGCCGTGTTGACGGCACGCGGCGATCAGCTCGTTCTGGCAGCGCTGGCAGCCGCCGATCCAGGCGGAGTGGCGATGGTTGGCGATGCTGTCGTCGGGTCGCCGGCTGATGAGGTAGATCGAGTCGTCCCTGATGTGGGTGAGACGGTATCCCTCTTCTTCGAGCGGGGCGTCGGCGTGCTGGAAGATGAGGGCGATGTCGATCTCGCCTTGGCGCAGCATCTGCAGCGCTTCGACCGGGTGCCGCTCGATCAGGATCAGCTCGAGCCCCGGGTGCGCCTGGGCCAGGGTGACGGCTGCCTTGGGCACGATCGTGCTCAGCGCCGACGCGTTGGCGGCCAGCCGGACCCGCCCCGCCTGCAACCCGACCTGTGCCGCCAGCTCGCTGGTCGCCGCGTCGACGCGGCCCACGATCTCAGTGGCCCGGTTGGCCAGCAGCTGTCCTTCCGGGGTCAGCCGGATCCCCCGGCCGACGCGCTGGACGAGCTTGACGCCGGTGGCCGCTTCCAGGCGGGACAGGTAGTGGCTCACCGACGGCTGGGAGTAGTGCAGCTCCTTCGCCGCCTCGGTAACGGACCCGTGTCGTGCCACCGTGGCCAGGACCTTGAGATGGATCAGGTTGAGCATTCATCAAGAATAGCCATGTGAAGTGCTCGATATTGACATTAGACGTCATGAATCTGGCGATCCATGCTTATGCCTGACAAGAAGCGCACCTCGAAGGAGCAAGCTGATGTCCGACGTTCGCGTTCACAATTTCACGATCTCGCTCGATGGCTTCGCCACCGGCGCCGGTCAGGCCCCGGACGCCCCGTTCGGTCACGCCGGCGAACGCCTGCACGAGTGGATGTTCGCCACCCGGTACTGGTACGAGATGGGCGGCAGCCGGGGCGGCAGCGTCGGCGCCGACCACGCGTTCGCGGCGATGCACGGCTCCGGAATCGGCGCCGAGATCATGGGCGCCGGCAAGTTCGGCCCGCCGAACTGGCAGGACGACCCCGGTTACAAGGGCGCGTGGGGCGCCAGCCCGCCGTTCCACACGCCGGTCTTCGTGCTCACGCACCGGCCGCGGCCGTCGATCGAGATGGAGGGCGGCACCACGTTCCACTTCCTGGACGCCTCACCCGCACAGGCGCTCAAGACGGCCCGCGAGGCGGCCGGCGGCCTGGACGTGCGCCTGGGCGGCGGGCCTTCCGTGGTGCGCGACTTCCTCGCCGAGGGGCTGGTCGATCACATGCACGTGGTGCAGGTCCCGATCCTGCTCGGCCGCGGTGTCCGGCTCTGGGACGGCCTGGAGTCGCTGGAGGAGGCGTACCACATCGAGGCGGTCTCCACGCCGAGTGGCGTCACCCACCTGACGTTCACCGCCAAGAGACGGTGAGGCGACGGTGATGGAGCACAAGGGGCAGACCATGGACGCCTTCATCGAAGACGTGGCGTCGCTGGTCGGCAGCGTCGACGACGAACACAAGATCACAGAGCTGGTCGCGGCCCGGTTGTCCAGCCTGCTGGACAGCGGCTACCGGCTTCCCCCGGAGGTCACCCGGCCGTCGGACGAGCACCATGTCACCTACCCGCTCTACATCGCGCCCGACGACAGCTGGTCTCTGGCGAGCGTCGTCTGGAACGTAGGCCAGCGCACGCCCGTGCACGGGCACGAGACCTGGGGTGTCGTCGGAATCTACGCGGGAGGCGAACGCGAGCTCCGCTACGTCAAGCCGGCGGCGTCCGGGTCGAGCGGAGCCCTGACGCCGGCCGGTGAGCACGTGTGGGAACGCGGGCAGGTCACCGTGTGCTGTACGACCGACGACGACGTCCACGCCGTGGTGGCCGTCGGCGACGAGCCCACCGTCGGGATCCACGTCTACGGAGGCAACATCGGCACCATGAGCCGGCGCTTGTACGATCCGGCGACCGGCGCGGTCCGATGGTTCGTCTCGGGCTGGGACACTCCGGCAGGCGGATGAGACGGCTTCCGGTCGTCAGCGCGTCCACCAGCGGGCGGTCGAGCGGGTGTCGCGCAGGGCGTCGGTGGCGCAGTGCACCTCGCCGCCGAGCAGATGTGCCCACGACAGGTCCGCCACCCAGCGCACGTGCACGCCCAGCATGGTGTCCAATTGCGCGTCGATGTGCCCGGCGGCCCTGTCGTTGGCGGACATCAGCGCCCGGTCGGCCAGCAGACCCCCGACCGTCGGGGAGCCGGGGAACAGGCGGGTGCGGCCGGCAGCTGATCAGGTTCGGACGGGTGCTCCAGGGCGGGCGAAGAGGCGCCACGGCCATGCTCTAGCGTGATCGGCATGGAGGCGGCTCGGTATTTGTGCTGGCTGGCCTGGGCACAGAAGGGCCGGGTCGCGCTGGGCGCGACGCTGGGAACCCTCTGGATGGTGGGGCTGACGCTCCCGCCGTACCTGCTGTCCAGGGCGATCGACGACGGCCTCGCGCCGGGCTGGGTGCTGGCGCTGCTCGGCGCGGGACTGGTCAACGCCTGGCTGGCGATGTTACGGCACCGTACGATGACCAAGATCCGGATGGACGCCAACTTCCGCACCGTGCGCGCCCTGGTCGAGCAGATCAACAAGCTGGGCGCCGACCTGCCCAAGCGCGCTTCGACGGGCGACGTGGTGACGATCGGGATCGGCGACGTCATGACCATCGCCGCCTCGCTGACGGTGACCGGCCCCGGCGTGGGCGCGGTGATCAGCTACGGCGTGGTGGCGGCGCTGCTGCTGCAGGTCTCCGTGGTGCTGGCCGTGGTGGTGCTGCTGGGCGTGCCGCTGCTGGCGATCCTGCTCGGCCCGCTGCTCGGGCGGCTGATGAAGGTGCAGAACGGCTACCGCGAGAACCAGGGCAGGCTGTCCACCCGCCTGGTCGACCTGATCGAGGGGCTGCGGGTGCTCAACGCCTTCGGCGGCAAGGGCACCTACGCCGAGCGGTACCGCGCCGACTCGGCGAGCCTGCGCGAGCAGGGCTACCGCGTGGCGTCGCTGACGAGCTGGATCGGCGCGCTGGGGGCCGGACTGCCCGCCCTGTTCCTGGCCGCGGTCACCTGGCTGGGCGCCCGGCTGGCCGCCGAGGGGGCGATCACGGTGGGCGAGCTGGTCGGGGTGTACGGGTACATCGCCGTACTGGTGGTGCCGGTCTCCTTCTTCATCGAGGGCAGCTTCCAGGTCAGCCACGGCCTGGTCGCCGCCCGCCAGGTCACCCGCTTCCTCGCGCTGCGCGACGGGGAGCGGCCCAGGCCCGCCGGGTCGGAGGTCACGCCGGGGAGCCTGGTGGGGCTGGTCAGCGCCCGGCCCGAGGAGAGCGTGGCGATGCTCGAAGGGCTGGGCGGGTTCGACGGCACCTCGCTGATCGCCGACCACGACGCCGCCCTGTTCGCGGGCACGCTGCGCGAGGTGCTCCAGGGCCGTGGCGAGGCGGACGACGCGGCCATTCACCGGGCCGTGCACGTCGCCGCGGCGCAGGACGTGGTCGCGGGGCTGCGCCACGGGCTCGACTCGATGATCGAGCCCGGCGGCCGCAACCTGTCGGGCGGCCAGCGTCAGCGCGTGCGCCTGGCCCGGGTGCTGCTGGCCGAGCCCGAGGTGCTGCTGGCCGTGGAGCCCACCTCCGCGCTGGACGCGCACACCGAGTCCCTCCTCGCGGGGCGGCTCCGCACGGCACGCGCCGGCCGTACGACGGTGGTGGCCACCACCTCGCCGCTGCTGCTCGCCCAGGCCGACGAGGTGCTGTTCATCGAGGACGGGCGGGTGGCCGCCGCCGGCACCCACCGCGAGCTGATGGAATCCACCCCCGCCTACCGGTCGGTGCTCGCGTGACCCGAGACCTGCCTGTCGCCGGCCGCCGGCAGGTGCGGCGGGCCGCCCTGCGCCTGGTCGGGCGCGACGTGCCGGGCTTCACCGCGACGCTGCTGCTCAACAGCCTCGCGGCGGCCGCGGCGCTGGTCAGCCCGTGGCTGCTGGGCCGCATCATCGACTCCATCAGCGCCGGCGGCACGGTCGACCTGCTCGCCGCGATCGCCGTGGGCGCGGCGCTGGCCCAGCTGGTTTTGTCCAGGTACGCCGAGAAGACCGGCACCCGCTTCAGCGAACGCGTCCAGGAACGCATCCGCGCCGAACTCCTGGACCGCGTGCTGGCCCTGCCCGCCGCCACGGTCCAGCACATCCGCACCGGCGACCTGACCGCCCGCGGGACCACCGACGTGGCCGTCGTCGGCAGCACCCTGCGCGACGCCGCCCCCGCGATCCTCGTCTCGAGCCTGCAGGCGCTCTTCCTGATCGTCGCCGTCTTCCTGGTCGACCCGGTCCTGGGCGCCTGCGGCCTGGTCGCACTGGCCGGCATCGTGGCCGCCTCCCGCTGGTACCTTCGCCGCGCCCGCTCCGCCTACCTGGAGGAAGGGTCCGCCCGCTCGGAGCTGGCCGAGCACCTGGCCGCCAACGCCGCGGGCGCCCGTACCATCGAGGCCCTGGGACTGCAGGCCAAGTGCACGCGCGCGGTGGAACGGGTGATCGGGCGCAGCCGGGCCGCCCAGCTGCGGACCCTCTTCCTGCGCAGCGTGCTCTGGCCCTCGGTGGAGATCTCCTCGCTCCTGCCGCCCGTACTGGTGCTGCTGCTCGGCGGGGTGCTCCTGGACCGCGGCCAGGTCACGCTGGGCGCGGTCGTCACCTGCGTGCTCTACCTGCGCCAGCTCGGCCAGCCGATCGAGACGATCCTGATCTGGCTGGAGCAGCTGCAGAGCAGCGGCGCCTCCTTCGCCAGGATCGAGGGCCTCGCGACACCGGCGCGGGAGGAGGCCGCCGCCGCGGCGCCGCAGGGCGACCGCATCGAGGCGCGCGGCGTGCACTTCGCCTACGAAGGCGGCGACGACGTGGTGACCGGCGTCGATCTGACCGTACGGCCCGGCGAGCGCCTGGCCGTCGTCGGCCCTTCGGGAGCCGGCAAGTCCACCCTGGGCAAGCTGCTGGCCGGCATCGACCGCCCCCGCCTGGGCACGGTCACCGTCGGCTCGGTCCCCGTCGCCGACCTCTCCCCCGCCCAGCTCCGCGAGCACGTCGTCCTGGTCACCCAGGAACAGCACCTGTTCCTCGGCACCGTCCGCGACAACCTGCTGCTGGCAGATCCGACGGCCGGGGACGACCGCCTGGACAAGGCGCTGGCGGCGGTCGGCGCCGACTGGATCGGCTCACTCGACGACGAGCTGGGATCCCAGTCGTCCGGCACCATCCTCGGCCCGGACCGGGTCCAGCAGCTCGCCCTGGCCAGAGTCATCCTGGCCGACCCGCACACCGTCATCCTCGACGAGGCCACCGCCATGCTCGACCCCCGTACGGCCAGGCGCGCAGAACGCTCGCTCGCCGCCGTCCTGGAAGGGCGGACCGTCATCGCGATCGCCCACCGGCTGCACACGGCCCGCGACGCCGACCGGGTGGTGGTCATGGACGACGGCCGGGTGGTGGAGGTCGGAGCCCACGACGAGCTGGTCACGGCGGGCGGGGTGTACGAGGCGCTGTGGAGGTCGTGGCGCGCCGACCCCGTCCAGACGGTCAGGGGCACACCTGCCGGAACTCCTCCCTCTTGACGTGGCGCTGCCACTCGGCGCGGGTGAAGGAGCGGCCCGCCTGGGCGCACACCGCGGCGGCGGGGTCGGCGGGCGCCGCGACGTTCCACAGCCGCAGGGTCAGGTCGGCGCTCACCGTGGCGAGCGTGGCGCCGTCCGGGCTGAAGGCCACATCGGCCACGGCCTTCGTGTGACCGGTCAGCGCGGGGCCGATCTGGCGGAGGGTCGGTACGTCCCACAACCGCACGGTGCGATCCCCCGAGCCGGTGGCGAGGATCCTGCCGTCGGGGCTGAACGCCATCGCGTCGACGGAGTTGGTGTGACCGGTCAGGATGACCCCGTTCTGACGCCCGCTCGCCACGTCCCACAACTGCACGGTGCCGTCGGCCGCCGTGGTGGCCAGGAGCTTCCCGTCGCCGCTGAAGGCCAGGGCGCTGTGCTGGTCCGTGGCGGCGCCGCGCAGCGGCTCTCCGATCTGGCGGCGGCCGGCGACGTCGAACAGCCGTACGGTCAGGTCGCTGCCCGCCAGCGCCAGGATGGAGCCGTCGGGGCTGAACGCCTTCGCGGGCACGAAACTGGTGTGGTCCTTGACGACGATGCGAGATCCGGCTGCCTCGCGGCGGCCCGCGACGTCCCAGATCCCGACGGAACCGTCGTTGCCGGTGAGCACCCAGAAGGCGCTGAGCCCGCCGTCGGCGCTCAGCTCGCCGAACGAGCTGAGCCTGTCGGCGCGGCCGATCTGACGGCGGGTGACGGCGTCCCACCGCCGTATGGCGCCGTCGGTCCCGGCCGTGGTCAGCGTCCTGCCATCGCGGCTGAACCTGATGGCGCGGGCACCGGCCCATTCGCGGGGCACCGGGTCGTCCTTGGGGCGCAGGCGGCGGCCGGACTCACGCCGGGTGGCCACGTCGTAGAACCTGACGGCGCTGTCCTTGCGGCTGGTGCCCATGGCGACCACGGGGTCGGAGGTGGCCAGGGACTTTCCGTCGGGGCTGAAGGCGACGTCGTACGTGCCGGGCAGCACGGCGCCGAGCTGCCGGTGGGCCGTCGGGTCCCACAGCCACACCTGGCCGTCCACGTCGGCGGCTGCGAGAGTCCTCCCATCCGGGCTGAACGCCAGTCTCTCGTTCCAGAACCGCCTGTTGGTCAGCGGGTCACCCACCTGCTCCCGGCTCGCGGTGTCCCACAGCCTGGTGTAGCCGTCTCTGCCGCCGGTGGCGAGCCTCGTTCCGTCCGGGCTGAAGGCCACCGTGTAGAAGCCGAGGTCGCTGCCGGTTCCCCGCAGGACACCGCCGATCTGCTTGTGGGTGGTCAGGTCCCACAACCGGGCGGTCCGGTCCGCGATGCTGACCGTCGCGAGCCTTCCGCCGTCCCGGCTGAGGGAGAAGGCGCTGATGTCGCCGGCGTGCCCGGTGAGCGCCTTGCCGATCTGGGAACGGGTGGCGAGGTCCCAGACGCGTGCGGTGTCGTCGGCGCCGGCGCTGATCAGACGTTTCCCGTCCGGGCTGAAGGCCACCTGACTGATGGAGTTACGGACGGACGTGTGGTCGGCGCGGCCGATGGGGGCTCCGGTCTGCTGGCGCTCGACGGTGTCCCACAACCGCACGGTGCCGCTCGTGGTCGCGGTCGCGAGGATCCTGCCGCTCGGGCTGAACGCCATCGCCCCCACCCCGTCCACGACGTTCATCGGGCGTCCCAGCGGCCGGCGGGTGGCCACGTCCCAGAACACGACCTCGTGAAGGCAGGCCGTGGCCAGTACCTTCCCGTTCGGGCTGAAGGCCGTCTCGAATCCTAAGACGCACAATCCGTCATGGACGATCGGGTCGCCGAGCTGCCGGCGGGTCGCCGAGTCCCACAACCGGACGGTGCCGTTGTAGCCGGTCGCGATGACCGAACCGGTGGGGCTGAACAGCAACTGGTCGATGGAGCTGTCCTGCGCGGAGAAGATTCCCCGGTCCGGGCGGGCCGCCACGTCGAGCAGGCGCCGGCGGGTCTCGGGGGTTTCCGCCATCCGCCACGCCGTCACGGCCAGGAGCGCGGACGTGACCGGATCTTCGGTGACCTCGCTCTCCATGGCGAGCTGGCGTGACACTGCCAGTTGCCGCTCCTGGACCGCCAGCCGGCGCTGCTGGTCGGCGTTGTCCGCCGCGTTCACCGCGATGCCGGCGGCGAGCAGGGCGAGCACCGACAGCATGACCAGACCGGCCATGACGAAGGCGCGGCGGCGGCCCGCTCGCCGCGCGGCTCCGGCGGACGCCGCGACGAAGCGGCTCACGATGGGGCCGGGCGGCGGGAAGCTGCCCGGGTCGCGGTCCCAGCGAGGCAGGCTGTCCTGTACGGCCAGCAGCCGGGCCCCGCGGTAGAGGAAGGCGGGGTCCCGATGGTTCCCGGCCCATTGCCCGGCGTCCTCGACGAGCCGGTCGTACACCGCGTGCGCGGTCAGGTCGGGTTCGAGCCACTGCCGCAGGGTGGGCCAGGCGATCAGCAGGGCGTCGTGGGCGATCTCCGCGCCGTCCTCGTGCAGGGTGATCAGGCGGAGGCCGGCGAACGCCGACAGCAGCTCGCCGATCTGGGCCCGCCGCTGCTCCGAGTCCGCGGCCGCGGCGGCGTGGAGCTCGGTCCAGACCGCGCCGCGCCGCACCATCCGCCCGCCTGAGGTGATCAGAGTCATCCGCCGGAAGATCCGCAGCGCGGCCTTGCGGTCCTCGGGCGGCATCCGGTCGAGCAGCTCGTCGGCAGTGCGCCGCACAGAGTCCCGGACCTGGCCGGAGTCCTCGTACCCGCGGATGGTCAGCCTGCCGTCCTCGCGTCTTTCCCAGGTGTTGAGCAGGGCCTGTGACATAAGCGGCAGGGAGGCGGCCTCGAACCCGTCGCCGGACTGATCGCCGCCGGCGCGCACCTCACGCAGGATGATCTCGACCAGGCCGGGCTCCAGGTCCAGGCCCGCGGCGGCGGCGGGACCGGTGATGGCCAGCCGCAGGTCCGGCTCCGTCATCGGCTCGACGATGACCTGGCCGTCCTGGATGGCCTCGGCGAGCTGCGGGTAGGCGGCGCAGCGGTCCCAGTAGTCGGCGCGCACCCCGATGATCACCGCGGCGCCCGCTCCGGCCAGGGCCTTGAGGGTCTGGACGAACGCCTGGCGCTCCCGCTCGTCGGACACCAAGGTGAACAGCTCCTCGAACTGGTCCACCACCAGCACGAACCGCTCGTCCGGCGGGCCGGCCTCCCCAGGACGCTCCCGCACTTCCTCGCCGGCCTCCTCCGGGCGTCTCCGCGACTGCTCGCCGGCCTCCTTCGGATGCGCTCGTAATCGTTCGCCGGCCTCCTCGGCGCTGCCGCCGAATGCCTGCGCCCAGGCTTCGGCCAGCGCGCGGAACGGCTCCGCGGTCGGCGTGAGGAGCAGGCACGGCCAGTCCCGCGACCCGGCCAGCGGCGGCGTGCCCTTCGCGAGCGCCGGCATCAGCCCCGCACGCAGCAGCGACGACTTGCCCACACCCGAGGCCCCCGAGACCAGCAGGATGGAGCCGTGCCCCCGCAGCCGGGGCGCGAGCCGCTCCAGCAGGTCGCGGACCGCCCGCCGCCGTCCGAAGAACAGCTCGCTCCTGTCGCTCTCGAACGGCGCAAGCCCCTGGTACGGGCACACCTCATCCTGGTCCCGCGTCCCCATGGTTCTCATTCTCCCCGCCCACCTCCGCGCCGATCAACGTTCGGCGTCCGCGCGGCGGCCACGCCCGGCCTTGTCGCAGGCCATCGGCAGACACCGCCACCGAACCGCTGGCCCGCGGTGCCTGCCGTCCCGGCGCCTGGACACCGGCAGCCGCGCTGGGGCCCGGCCTGGCGGCAACCGCAGGCGGCACCTTCGTAGATGTCGGGGTGGTCGGGTGGGGGAACACCTGATGTTAACGCTCGCACAGCGGCGGATGATGCGTTCGGTACGACACCTGCTTCCGTCTTTCTCGAAAAGGAAGGCTGTGTCCATGCGTCCTCCCCTCCGGTTACGGCGATGGCTCGGGCTGGGCCTGATCGGGCTCGTGGCCGCCCTCGTGGCGACCGCGTTGTCCGGCGTTCCGGCGTCCGCCGGGCCGACTATGCCGCGGCCGACCACGGCGCCGGGCGTGCCGACGTTCAAGCCCGTCCCGACGTTCCCCACGCCTCCCCCGACCTTCCAGCCGACGCCCGACCCCACCGACACGCCCACCGGCACCCCGACGCCCGCGCCGACGAAGCGGAAGTACAAGATGGCGGTCGTCGGCGACAGCTACACCAGCGGTGAGGGCGCCAGCCATGACAGCGTCTACGTCGGGTACCCGAACGCGGAGGACTGGCGGCACCAGTCCGGGTATGCGCCCGCCCACCTGGCGTGGGCCTACCTGGAGCAGGGCCGGTACCCGTTCGGCAGCTACACGGTCCGGCCGGTCGAGATCCGCACCACCTGGGCCTCCGACGAGCTGCACTTCAACGCGTCGTCAGGGGCCGAGACCAAACATCTCATGTACAAGCACTGCGAGAACAGCAGTTGCAGCGAGACTCGGAACCCCCCGCAGATCGACGGCGTGCCCGCGGACTCCGACATCGTCTACTTCGGGCTGGGCGGCAACGACGCCGGCTTCGGGTCGCTGCTGTCGCTCGCGATCAAGTCACACTACGTGGGCGGGGCCGACGAGGACATCCACGACCCGCAGGCGTTCAACCACCAGGCGCGCGACGTTAAGGCCGAGGTGAAGCGGCTGACGGATCGGCTGCCGCAGGTCACGTCGAACATCGAGCAGGCCCTGGTCGACACGCATCTCAAGGCGCTCAAGGCGGAGCTCGTCGTGGCGCTCTACCCGCTGGCCGTCAAGCAGTCCGGCAACAAGTCCACCCCGCGGCTCACCGGCGCCGCGCAGGACGCGATGTATCCGTTCGCCGCCGGGGTCAACAAGGCGGTCACGGACGCGGTGGCGAACTTCCGCGCCAGGTTCCCCGGCGTCAAGGTCCACGTGTTCGACCCGAACACCGCGGGACCGAACAACAGCAGCGTGGTGGCCGGACATGAGCTCGGCGAGGCCGCGCCGTACTTCAACGAGCTGAAGACCCGGACCGAGCTGCTGGGTGTCAACAAGGTCTTCAAGCTCAACCAGGAGAGCTTCCACCCCAACGAGCCGGGCGCCGTGGCGATCGGCAAGGCGCTGGCGAGCTTCATGGCCCGCGAGATCCCCGACCTCTTCCCCGACGGGCCCGACTTCGCCAACGTGCACACCAACCCGGTGGCCTCGGTGCAGGATCCGGACGCCGACCGGCAGTTCGAGGAATGGGCGCTCGCTCATCCCGAGCTGATGTGCGAGGACGCCGAGATCGACAGCCTCTGCCACTACGTCGGCCCCGGCGGGGTGACCGGCTTCCCGGTGACCATCGTGACCGATCCGATCCCGTTCCCGGCGTATCCGGGGGCGCAAGTGGTCAGCGGGGGCATCGGCGGGGGCGGTGGTTACGGCAGCGGGTCGACATATAGCTGGATTCCCGCCACTTACACCTATCCGACCGGTGAGTCCGGCTCGACCGGCGGCGGTGGAACCGGCGGGACGGGCGGCGGCACAGGTGGTGGCACCGGCGGCGGCACAGGCGGCACCGGCGGCACAGGTGGCGGCAGCGGTGGGACTGGCGGCTCCGGTGACGGTGGCGGCTCGGGCGATGGCGGGGGCTCGGGTGACGGTGGCGGCACCGGCGGGACGGGCGGCACCGGCGGCGGGGCCACGAACGCCCCCAACGGTGACCCCTGCGCCCCGACACAGGTCGATCCGGGCGGCGGTGGCATGCAGGTGACGACGTCCGTGGTCAGCGGTGGCGGCCTGCGCGCGCCCATCACGCTCATCTGGGTCCACTTCAAGAAGATCGTCCCCAAGCCTGATCCCTGCATGCCCAACATCAACGTCAACGACGACATCACCGAGATCACCAACGAGGAGTGGGCCTAGGAAGGATCACGGCCGCCGGACGAGCCCGGCGGCCGTGGCCTCAGCCGAACGGCGGTGCGGGACGACGTGCCAGCAGGGCGGGCGAGGTCTTTCAGAGGTGGCCAACGGCTCACCGGCCCCGGGGAGCACCGTTGAAGAGGTCGATGAGTCCGTAAGGTGCGCGTTCGCCGAGGCAGAGGTCCAGCATCTCGTGGGCGTCGGCGTAGAAGGGCTCGCTGCGGGCGAACAGCTCCTGTTCGTAGGCGGTGAGTGCCGCTTCGACGTCGCCGGGGTGCGCGGCGATCGCCTTGGCGAGCTCAGCGCCGTCGAACATCGCCAGGTTCGCGCCGTCGCCGGACGGCGGCATCAGGTGCGCGGCGTCGCCGAGGAGGGTCACCCCGGGCACGCGCTCCCATCGGTGTCCGTCCGGGAGCGTGTGGATCATGCGCGCGACCGGCGCGGACTCGCCGTCGGTGATCAGCGCGGTGAGCTCCGGCGCCCACCCGTCGAACTCGGCCGCGACCCGGGCGGTCGCGGCGGCGGCGTCGGTGAAGTCGATATCGGCGATCCACTCGGCGGGCCGGCTCAGCTCGACGTACGTGTGCAGGATGTTCCCCGCCTCGCGGTGCGCGATGATCCCCTTTCCCGGGGTCAGCGCGCACATCGCGCCGACACCGACCGCCTCGGCCGTCGCGGTGTGCCGCTCGTCGGCGTCGTACAGGTAGGTGTCGATGAACGTCGTGCCGATGTACGCGGGCTCGGCGTCGGACACCAGCGGACGGACCTTCGACCAGGCGCCGTCGGCACCGACGAGCAGGCCGCTGGTCACGGTCGTGCCGTCGGTGAAGGTCAGCTCGTGCCGGCCGTCGCCGAGGGGCCGGACACCGGTGACCTTGCGCCCCCACTGGACCGTCCGGCCGGGCAGGGAGTCGAGCAGGATCCGGCGCAGGTCGCCGCGGAGCACTTCGGGACGCCGCGCCATGCCGTCGTCGGGCTCGTCGTGCAGCAGCTTGCCGTGCTGGTCGAGCACGCGCAGCGCCTCGGCGCCCTCGTGGATGATCGCGCGGAACTCGTCGGTGAGACCGGCGTCGGCGAGCGCGCGCTGCCCGTCGTCCTCGTGGATGTCGAGCTGGCCGCCCTGCGTGCGGGACTCGGCCGAGGGGTCGGCCTCGTAGACCGTCGCCGGGATGCCGTGGACGTGCAGGACCCGGGCGAGGGTCAGGCCGCCGAGGCCGGCGCCGACGATGACGATCGGGTGGTGGCTGGTGTTCATGGGCTTCCTCGTTCCCGTGCCGGGGACCCTTATGGACCCGCGTTCCAAAAAGAGTATGGAACGCGGATCCAAAATGTGTCAAAATGAGGGCATGCCACGCACGCGAGGAAGAGCGCCCGATGGGAAGGGCCGGGCCGACGCCCTTTCGCAAGAGGTGATCGTCGGCGCGGCCGTCGCGCTGCTGGACGAGCGCGGCGAGCGGGGACTCACCTTCCGGCTGCTGGCCAAACAGCTGAACACCGGACCCGGCGCGCTCTACTGGCACGTGACGAACAAGGACGAGCTCGTCGCCCTGGCCGCCGATCACGTGCTCGGCGACGCCTTCGCCACGGCCCCGCGCGCCGGGGAAGGCGCGGGCGCCGAGCTGCGCGCGCTCGCCATCGCCGTGTTCGACGCCCTTGACCGGCACCCGTGGGCGGCGTCCCACGTCACCGCGCCGGCCACGCTGGCGAACGCACTGCGCCTGCTCGACCGCATCGGCACCCTAGTCGCCCGAACCGGGCTGCCCGCCGAACGGCATTTCGCGCTCTCCACCGCGATCTCCTACTACATCACCGGCGTCAGCGCCCAGATCATCGCCCCACGCGCCCCCGTCGGCGCGACCGCCGGCCGCGACGCCTTCCTCGCCCAGACCGCCGAACGCTGGGAAGAGCTCGACCCCGCCGACTACCCCTTCCTGACGCGCACCACCGCGGACCTGCGCGACCACGACGACCGCGACCAATTCACCACCGGCCTCGACCTGCTGCTGAACGGCCTCAACACGACCACAGCCGGGCTTGACCAGCGTATTTCGCCTGGCCGGACCGTCACGGGGAGAACCGCTCCGGGCGGAAGTCCGCAAGCATCTCATCCCTCTTCCCGGTGAGGATCTCCGAGGCGAGCAGCCGGCCGATCACCGGCCCGAGCGTGATGCCGCTGTGGGAGACGGCCTCGTAGTAGCCCGGCACAGACGGCAGCGCTCCCACCGAGGGGAATGTGTCGGCCGGGATGGGCCGGTTGGCCACCCGTGTCTGCACGATGCGGGAGTCGCCGAGCTCGGGAACGACGTGCCGCGCCGATGCGTGGAGCAGCCGTCCGAGCTCCGCCGGATCTTCGATGGTGTCGATGAGCGCGTCGATCTCGCGGCTGTGGAGGAGCACCGAACCGTCTCCGTCAGGACGGATCTCGATGTGAGGCGCGTGCATGACCCGGTGGAACGGGACCTGAGCACAGCTGATCCGGGTGACGACGCCTGGTTCCCTGCGCATCGGCAAGGGCCGGGCGACGAGTCCGGCGACGTGGGAGGCGCTGGGGCCTGCCGCGTTCACGACGACGTCGACGTCGAGACTGCTCCCGTCGGACAGAGCGACTGTCCGGATGCTCCCGTCGGCACCGGTGCCGATGTCACGGACCGCGCTGCCGAACCGGTGCTCGGCGCCGGCGGCGACGGCCTGGCCGACCAGGCGGCCGACGAGATTCCGGCCGTGCACCCAGGCTTCGTCGGGGTAGAACAGGACCGGAGTCTCGCCGGGCATCGTGAGCGCGGGTTCGAGGCGGCGGCGCACCTCGGCCCCCGTGCACACCTCGACCCGGTAGCCCCAGTCGGCCAGCAGTTCGGCTGTTCTCAGGAACTTCGCCTCGACCGCGGGATCGTCTGCCCAGCGCAGGTGGCCGCTGGGATACCACCATGAGTCCGGCCCGATGGTCGTGGCAAGCTCACGGTAGGCGGCGATGCCCGCGACGTTCAGGTCGAAGTAGGACTTGCGCACGGTCTTGTTGCTGGCGTTGACCCACGAGAAAGTCCAGTTGGTGACGCCTTCGCCCGGCTGGCCCGCGTCGATGAAGACCACCTCGGCGCCCTGCCGGACCAGGTTCCAGCCCACGCCGGCTCCGAGGATGCCCACTCCGATGACCGCAACACGGTCAGACCGTTTCCTCACGAACGCCCCTTCCGCAGCACCATGAAGCCGGAACCGCGCGCGTCCCTTTTGCCCCGGATTCCGGACACCATCAGCCATATGGTATGACGGGGCGGCTCCCCGGCTCCGGCATCCGGCGAGCGAGTGTTGATCGCTTGGTGATCCGCGCGGGTCAGCATGCGGGTATGTCCGGGGGAATCTTGAGGATCGTGTTCACCGGTGAGGACCTGGCCCGGGTGCGCATCGCCGCGCGCATCGACGAGCTGTGGGAGATGGCGATGAGCGTGCACGTGCTGCAGAAACCCGGCGGCGGGCCGGACCTGAACCTCTGGCGGCGCCAGGCCCGCGCCGACCTGGCCGCCACCGGCCTGCTGAAGCAGGTCCGGCACACGCTGGTGCCGCTGATGCCGATCAAGGCGTACTTTCCCGACTTCCTGACCCCGTACGAAGCCCAGACGGGACGGCACGACGGCATCGACGCGCTGGCCGGGACCCCCCGCGGGCGCGTCCGCCGTGAGCTGGACCAGCTGCGCCGGCACGCCGCCCTGCCCGCCGCCCTCGACGACCTCGCCCGCGGCGAGCAGCGCGCCATCACCGGGCTGGCCCGCCTGGCCGACCGCTACGGCCGGACCGTCCTGGCCCCCCACCGCACCACGATGGAACACGCCCTGGGACGTGAACGCGCCCGGCTCGCCCGCCTGCTCACCGACCAGGGCGTGGAAGCCATGCTCGCCGCCCTGGCGCCGCGCATCCGCTGGCGGCCCCCGGCCCTGGAAGCCGACTACGCCGACGGCCGCTACGAGATCCACCTGCGCGGCCGCGGCCTGACCCTCATCCCGTCCTACTTCTGCCGCTACACCCCGGTCGCGCTGGCCGACCCCAGCCTGCCGCCCGTCCTGATCTTCCCCGCCCCGCGCCGCACCCCGGCTCCCGCTCCCGGCGACGCCCTGCCCGACCTGCTCGGCGCCACCCGCGCCCGCATCCTCCGTCACATCGCCGGCACCACCGGCTGCACCACCAGCGAGCTCGCCCGCCGGACCGGCACCTCGCTGTCCTCGGCCAGCGCCCACGCCCAAGTCCTCCACCGCACCGGCCTGATCACCAGCACCCGCCACACCAACATGGTCATCCACCAGATCACTCACCTGGGCGCCGACCTGATCCGTCACCGAGAGAGTCGCGCGAAACATCAGACGTCTGAGGACTGATAGCTTGTCGGGGTGAATGCGGAGAGAATGTCCAGGTTGCGGCACGGTTCCGTGGTGCCGCAACTGGAGAGTTTGTTGCGGGAACGGATCCGTGCAGGACGCTGGGCCAGCGGCGAACGGCTGCCCAGCGAGGTACGCCTGGCCGAGGAGCTGGGCGTGGGCCGCTCGACCGTCCGGGAGGCGGTGCGGCTGCTCCAACGCGACGGCTGGCTCGTCGTGCGCCACGGCTCCGGCACGTTCGTCGCCGACGAGCCGTCCGGGGCGGCGGACGTACACGATCTGCTGCGCCGGGCGCGGCTGCTGGAGGCGTTCGAGGTGCGGCGGGCGCTCGAAGTGGAGGCCGCCAGGCTGGCCGCGCGGCGCATCCGGCCCGAGGACGTCCAGGACCTGCGGGAACGGCTGCGCGTACGCCAGGAGCGCATCGGCGGCGACCCGCAGGCGTTCGTCGAGGCGGACCTGGAGTTCCACCAGGCCGTGGTGGAGCTGTCCGGCAACGCCGTGCTCGCCGGGCTCTACGCGGCGGCGCGGCCGGTCCTGCGGCCGGCGCTGGTGGACCTGGTCGTGCACGAGAGCGATCTGCCTGACATGTCGTACGCGCACGCGGACCTCCTGTCGGCCCTGGAGCGCGGCGACGCGGAGGCGGCGATCGACGCCACGGTCGAGCACCTGGACGCGGTCCTCACGCTGATCAGGACGGAGGCGGCCGGATGACGACGCTTTCCCGTCCCGCCGACACCGGGCCAGTCCTGCGGGTGGACGGCGTGGACCTGGTGCGTTCGGGCCGTGCCCTCCTGCAGGGGATCTCGCTGACCGTGCGCCCGGGCGAGCACTGGGCGCTGCTCGGCTCCAACGGTGCGGGCAAGAGCACCCTGCTCAGCCTGCTGGGCGCCGTCACCCATCCCACCCGCGGCGTGGTCGAGGTGCTCGGCCGTACGCTGGGCCGCGTCGACGTCCGCGAGCTGCGCTCGTACCTGGGCCACATCAACCCGCGCCACGCGCCGGAGGGTGGGCTGAGCGTCCGCGACGTCGTTCTGACCGGCCTGACCAACACGGCGGCACTTGTTCCGCGATGGGCGCCGAGCCCGCACGAGGAGGAGCAGGCCGACCGGCTCATCGCCATGCTCGGGATGGGCGCCAGAGCGCAGGCGCACTGGCCCACCCTCTCTCAGGGTGAACGCGGCCGCGCGCTCATCGCCCGCGCCCTCATGCCGCAGCCCCGGCTGCTGCTCCTCGACGAACCGGCGACCGGGCTCGACCTGGCGGCCCGCGAGCAGTTGCTCGCCAGCATCGACGAGCTGCGCGCCCGGCACCGGTCGCTGGCCACCGTCCTGGTCACCCACCATCTGGAGGAACTGCCCGCGACCACGACGCACGCCATGCTGCTGCGCGAGGGACGCTGCCTGGCCGGCGGCCCGGTGGACGACGTGCTGACCAGCGATCTGGTCAGCACGTGCTTCGACCACCCGGTCCGCATCGTCCGCAGCGGCGACGGCCGCTGGACGGCCCGCGCAGAACGGATCCCGGCCGCGATCGCCTGACGCCTCCAGAGGTACGACCGCCGTCGGCGGTGTAGTTCGCGCTCCGAATGATGTGCAGTTTCGGGGTAGGCTGGCGAGATGGTCGAAGAGACGGGCGAACAACTGGGGATTGTCGCCGCATTGGTGCGTTCGGCGTTCCTGGTGAATGCCGTTTATGCGGAGTCGGCCCGCGAATACGGGCTCACCCCGCAGCAGGGGCAGCTGCTCTGCGTGCTGATGGCGCAGCCGTACGGGATGAGCGCGCTCGGAGCGGTGCTGCGGCTGGCGAAGTCGAGCCTCACGGAGCTGGTCGACCGCACCACCCAGCGCGGCCTGGTGCGGCGGGAGCCGGACCCGCGAGACGGGCGCGTCGTCCGCGTCGCGCTGACCGCGCAGGGCGGCAAGCTGGCCGAGGCGTTCTACACCGAGGCCTGCCGGCGGATCGAGAAGCTTTCCGCGGGCCTGCCCGGCGACGACCGTGACGCGCTCGCGGCGCTGCTCGGCCAGGTGGTGCAGGCCAACAAGGCGCCGATGGTGTTCATCGAGCGCGATCAGGCGGCCGCCGTCGCGGGGTCCGCGGTCCCGAACAGCTCGGCGAACCTGCCGGTGAACAGGTCCGTGCCCTTGTAGTCCGCCACCGCCTGCGCGGGCAGCACGAGCGGGCCGTCCGCGGAGGGCAGCTGCCCCACTCCCCCGGCCGGCCCGAGCGGAAGCAGCACGAACGGCAGGGCGGAGGGCCGGTAACGCGCGGTGGGCTGCTCGCCGCGCACCTGGGCGAGGATGTTCGCGGCCACGGTCTCGGCGTGCTGCATCGCGTTCCCGGCCATTTTGGCCTCAGCCAGGTCGGTGAGGTCGCCGACGGCGTAAATGTGGCCGAACCCCTCGACGTTGAGCGTCTCGGTCACCCGTACGTGGCCGGCCGGGGTACGCGCGGCGGCCAGCTCCGCGCCGAGGAAGTCGCTCTTGACGCGCACGCCGTGGGCCCGGAACCAGATGTCGGCGGAGATCCGCCCATGGCTCGACTCCACGGTGAAGCTCCCTGCCTGACCGGGCTCGATCGGCGGCTGCGCCGTGAGCGCGGTGCCCAGCCGCAGGTCCACGCCGAGCGCGTCGAGCTGCCGATGCAGGTCCTCGACCATCCCGGCCTCGAAGCCGGGCAGCAGCCGCTGCGCCGGGTCGACGATGACGACCTGCTTGTCCGGCCAGACGGCCTTGATCTCGCCGGCCAGCTCCAGTCCGACGGGCCCGGCCCCGGTGATCAGCACCCGCTCCGCCTTCGCCAGCGCCTCGTGCGTGCCGAGGAGCCGCTCCCGGGCGCGGCCCGTCAGGTCGGCCCCGGTCTTGAACGGGAAGGGATAGTCGGAGCCGGTCGCCAGGACGAGGTAGTCGGCGTCGACGCGGGCGCCGGAGGCCAGGGTGACACCGCCGGCGTCGACGTGGGCCGCCCGCTCGTGCACGACCCTGCCCCGCCGCAGCAGCTTGTCATAGGGAAAGAACAGGCGCTCCGCCCACTCCGGCCGGACCAGCGCGCGAAGCGACACGGCGTTCTGGACGAATGCGTCCCTGGGCTCGATCAGGATCACGTCGGTGTCCGCGTCGAGCGCCTTGGCGGCCGCGGCGCCGCCGTATCCACCGCCGATGACCGCAACGGTACGACTCATTACTGCCTCACTCCTCATGTTGTTCGGTATACGAACCATAATAGTTCGTGTGCCGAACTGCAACCGGAGCATGGCGATGGCGTGCGGGAGCTCCCTCGCCGGATAAAGGTCAGCACACGGGATCGGGCGCCATGGACACGTCGTAGGCCCGCCACTCCCGTTCCGTCAGATCCCGCCCAGCCGCCCGCACAACGCCGCGTCCGTGTCGAAGGCCCAGCGGATGATCCGGCCGTCGTCCGCGCCCGCGATCAGCGAGTCGCCGGCGAGGAACGCCAGCGACCTGATCGCGGACTGGTGACCTGAGAGGATCTCCGTGCGCCTCCGGCTCGGGACGTCCCACCTGGACCGTCTGGTCCTGGCTCGCGGCGGCCAGGCCGCGCCCATCCGGGCTGAAGCCGACCGCGGATACCGGCCTGCTGTGCCCGCTCAGCGTCGCGACGGGCGCGCCCTCGGGCAGGCTCAAATGCCCCTGCCACCCTGGACTTATACACGTAGCTTTGTCAGACGGTCGGTGGCCTCGTGTGGGGTCAGGTCGGCGCCCCGTTCATAGGCGCGGTCGTAGTCGGTACGGCCGAGCGACTCCGCGAGCATCTCCGAGAGGCAGCGCAGTTCGGTGTCGCCGTGGTCGAAGGCGCCGCGGATGGCCTGACTCAGGCCGAGCGCGGTGGCCGCGCCGGCCGGATCGCCCTCCAGCAACAGTAGCCTGGCCAGGAGGTGAGCAGCCGAGGGGGCATCCATGATCGCCTGCGCCGCCTCGACAGCGCGGGGCATCAGCTCGCGGACGCGTACGGCGTCGCCAGCGGTGAGGAGGTTGGCTACCCGAGCGAGGAGCAGCCGAGGGTCGATGGCCTCCGCCGACTGGGGCAGCTTGCGCAGGAGCGCCTCCATCCGGTCGAGCGCTTGATCGGCGCGTTCGACCTCTCCGGAGCGGCGGTGCAGTTCTGCCTGGACGCCGAGCACCTCGATCTCCAGCGCCGGCTGGCCACGCCGCCAGGCCGCTCGTTCGGCGGTGTCGATGTCGCGCCTCGCGCCGGCCAGGTGGCCGGCGCGCATGCGTTCCGTGGCGAGCCCGAGCCGGGTGGAGACCTCGTCCTGCGAGCCGAGGTCGGTGGCGATCGCGAGACTATGCTCGTAGGCGGTGATCGCCTGGTCGTGGTCTCCGGCGATGGCGTGGATCTGGGCCAGGCCGTACAGCGCCTTCGCCGTCCACCACCGATCGCCCGTCTCCTCGAACAGGCGCAGTGCCGTGGTCATCGCGGTCGCGGAGCTCTCCCGGTCGCCCTGTTCGCGATGGCGCATGGCTTCGATCATGAAGGTGCAGGCGATCGCCCAGCGGTCCGAGCCGCTGCGCACCCGGGCGATCTCTTGATCGAGCAGCTCGTCCAGCCCGAGTATCGCCGCCATCACCAGCACGATCGTCAGCAGCATCGGATAGCGGCGCAGCGCGCCCGTGCGCGCGCAGTCGTCGATGAGCGCGCGGAGCCGCTCGTGGTCAGTGATCGGCCCGCCCTCGACGCCCACCAGGTGGATCGCGGTGAACGCGGCGCGGGCGTCCGCGGGCAGCGCGTCGCCGAACTCGGTGACCTTGGCGATGTAGGTCTCGGCCCGGGCGTCGTAGCGGAGCATGACCCAGTACCAGTACAGCGGTCCGAGCAGCCGGGCCGCGGTCTCGGCGTCGTCTCCGTCGATGGCCGTTTGCAGGGCGTACATCAGGTTGTCGTACTCGGCCTGGAACAGCCGCAGCGACTCCGCCTGCTTGTCCGAGCGCAGCAGCGGCTCGTGTTCGTCGGCCAGGTCCGCGAAGTACCGGGTGAGCCCACGCAGGACGGCGTCGGTCTCTCCTGCGAGTCGGAGCTTCCCCGCCGCGTGTGCCCGGATGGTTTCCAGCATCCGGTAGCCGTCGCCGGCCCGCTCCACGATGGATTTGTCGACCAGGGAGTCCAGGAGGTAGACGACCTCGTCCGCGGGAAGCGTCTCATCCGCGCAGACCGCTTCGATCGCCGCGATACCCGTCCGCGCCGGAAATATCGATATCCGGGCGGCCAGTGTGCGCTCTTGTGCGGTGAGGAGGTCCCAGCTCCACTCAATGACGGCATGCAGCGTCTGCTGGCGGGGCTGGGCGGTCCGGTTACCGGTGCTGAGCAGCCGGAAGCGGTCATCCAGCCGCCGGGCGATCTGCTCGGCGCTCATGGTCCGCAGGCGTGCCGCGGCCAGCTCCAGAGCCAGCGGCAGCCCGTCCAGCCGGCACACGATGTCCACGACCGGCCGCGCGGTCGACGCGTCCAGTGCGAAGCCGGGTCGTACGGCTCCCGCCCGGTCGAGGAACAGCCGCACCGCGTCCGACGCGGAGACACGATCGCGATCCGCGTGCGCCGGGGGGAGGCCGAGGGGTCCCAGGCGGCACAGCGCCTCACCCATGACGTCCAGCGGTTCCCGGCTCGTGGCCAGGATGGTCAGGTCCGGCTGGCGCTCCAGCAACTGCCCGGCGAACTCCGCGACGGCTCCGGAGATCTGTTCGCAGTTGTCCAGAACCAGCACGCCTTCACCACCGGCGAGCAGGTTGACCACCCGCTCCAGCAGCGTGCCGGCCGGCTGGGCTCCGGCGAGGGTGATCGTGCTCAGCACCGCCTCCACCAGCCCGTCGGCCGTGTTCACCGCGGCCAGGGAGACCAGCCAGGCCCGGCCTCGCTGATGGACCCGATGCCGGCTCACGGCCTCCACGGCCAGCCGGGTCTTGCCCACTCCTCCGGGGCCCACGACGGTGACCAGCCGGGAGGACTCCAGCAACCCGGCCAGTAACCTCAGCTCCTCCTGCCTGCCGACGAAGCTGGTCAGCTGGGCGGGCAGACGTCC
Organism: Nonomuraea rosea; assembly: GCF_039539705.1. Classification (NCBI taxonomy): domain Bacteria; kingdom Bacillati; phylum Actinomycetota; class Actinomycetes; order Streptosporangiales; family Streptosporangiaceae; genus Nonomuraea; species Nonomuraea rosea. The sequence continues at coordinate 66,164 of NZ_BAABDQ010000043.1, forward strand.
TGGCACTGCGTGCGGCCGAGCCTGGGGGTACTCCCGCTCACCCCGCAGTACGGCGAGGTGCGTCTCGCGGAGGTCCTCGGCGGGGTCGACGCCCAGTTCCTCGGCGAGGGTGCCGCGGACCTGGTCGAACACGGCCAGCGCGTCGGACTGGCGGCCTGCCGCGTGCAACGCTCGCATGCGCAATCCGGCCAGCCGTTCGCGCAGCGGGTGACCGGCGGCCAGCGCCGCCATATCGGCCAGGATCTCGTCGTGGTGGCCCAGTCGCAGCTCCGCCTCGAAACGGTCTTCCATGGCCGCGATCCGTAGCTCGTCCAGCCGCGCGCCGGCCGTGGCGGCGAAGGGGGTGTCACGCACGTCGGCCAGCGCGTCTCCCCTCCACAGCGCCAGCGCCTCGCCCAGCAGCGAGGCCGCTCGCCGCACGTCACCCGCGGCCAGTTCGCGACCGCCCCGCTTCGCCTTCTCCTCGAACCGGCAGGCGTCGACGTCCTCGGCGCGTACGTGCAGGCGGTACCCGCCGGCCGCCCTCTCCACGACCTCGGCCTCGCCCAGCGCTTTGCGCAGCCGATGCACCAGCCCATGCAGTGCGTTGACGGTGCCCCCGCGCGGATGCTCCCCCCACAGGCCGTCAACGAGTGCGTCGACCGGCACCATCTCGCCCTCGGCCAGAGCCAGCCGGGCCAGCAGCGCTCGGACCATGACGCCGCCGACCTCGATCGGCGTTCCATCGTCGGCACAGGCCCGGACCGGTCCCAGCAACTCCATCCGCATGCATAAAGGCTATGAGCACAAAGACGCGCACGTGCCGTTTGAAAGTGGCGCCATATCGGCTGAAAGAGCGTTCTAAGACGTATGTAAGCGCCGGTGGACACCGTGGAGGACGTACGGAAGAAACGTCCGAAAGGCAGTGCAATGGCAGCCCACGAGAACGTGCAGCAGGTGCTCGACCGGTCGGTGGCCGAGTTCGGCATTCCCGGCATCGTCGCCGAGGTCAAGGACGGTGACCGCACCTGGTTCGGCACCGCTGGCGTGGCCGACATCGAGACCGGCTCCCCGCGCGTGCCGGGCGAGTACTTTCACGCCGGCAGCAGCGGCAAGGCCTTCACCGCCGCGACGCTTCTGGCCCTGGAGGCCGAGGGCAGCCTCAGCCTCGACGACACGGTCAACGCCCACCTGCCCGGCGTGCTGGACGCAGGCGGCTACGACGGCGACAAGATCACCATCAGGCACCTGCTCAGCAACACCAGCGGCCTGTTCGCCACCGGCCTGGCCCCGGAGGTCAGCCACCGCTACGCCACCCGCTCCGGGTTCGACCGGCATCGCTTCGACACCTTCAGCACCGAGGAACTGCTGCGGGTGGCGGTGTCCCAGCCGCCGGTCGGTGCGCCCGGCGAACGCTTCGAGTACGCCAACGGCGGCTTCTACATCGCCGGCGCGATCATCGAGAAGGTCACCGGCAACAGCTACGCCGACGAGGTCGACCGCCGGGTCGTCCAGCCGCTCGGCCTGACCCACACCCGCGTGCGCCCCACCACCGAGACCGGATACCCCACTCCGCACCCGCGAGGCTACTCTCACCAGTTCCTCAAGGACGGCGCCGACCCGGCCACGCTCACGCCGGAGAACTGGCAATCACTGATGGAGGAGCCCGGCCTGCCGCCTCTGGACGTCACCGAGCTCAACTCCTCCCTGGGCTACGCGGCCGGCAACGTCGTCTCCACCACGACGGACATGATCCGCTTCTTCAACGCGATGACCACCGGCAGCCTGCTGCCGCCCGCACAGCACCGGCAGATGTGGACCACCGTCTCCACCGAGGGCGGCTACTGGATGCCGCACACCCGCTACGGCCTGGGCATGTTCGAGCTCGACGAGCAGGCGACCGGCGGCCGGACGCTGCGCGGCATCGGCGGCAGCTTCTGGGGATCCTATTTCTTCGCGGTCGGCACTCCCGATGGCCGGCACACCGTCGCCGTGCACACCAACACCGAGTGGAAGTCCTGGGACCCCATGTTCAAAGTCATCGAGGCGGAGTTCGGCGTTTCCATCGGGGCGTAAGCACGCCGCCCGCCACCGTCGAGGTACGGCCGGCCGATCCGGCCGACGCCACCGACGTCGCAGCCGCCGAACGGGCGAGGTGCGGGCCGACGTCTCCCGTGGCCACATCCACCTCGCCCGCACCGGCGAGTCGCGCCTGAGCACCGACGACGGCGACATCACCGTCGCCACGTCCGGGGGCCCGGCTGCCCTCACCACCGCCCACGGCCAGATCAAGGTCGGCGAGAGCATCGGCGCCACCGTGATCGGCAACGGCGCCGAGAACGTCACGGTGGACCGGGCAGAAGACGGCCTGCGCGTGACCGTCGAGCAAGGCGCCATCAAGGTCGGCGCGATGGCGCGCCGATCTGGACGTCGGCGCCGGGACGATCAACGTCGGGATCCCGAACGGCACCGCGGTATTGGCGGATGCCAAGACCGCGCTCGGCAGGGGTCCACGACAACCTGGGCGACGACTCCGAGGTGTCCGACGGCAACACCGTCGAGCTCCACGCCCACGTCACCCAGGGCGACATCCTGCTCCACCGTGTCACCAGCTGACTCACGTATTTCCCCTGCGCGAACACTCCACTTGAAGGAAAGGCGATCGACCCATGACCAAGATCCTCCGCACCGCCGCCTGTCTGCTCGCCGCCGCAGTTGCCGTGACCGTAAGCGCGTCCGCGGCGGTGGCCGACGACCGCGCCGACGACCACGCCGGCCTCCAGCGGGTGCTTGACCAAGCCGTGGCCGACGGCATGCCTGGCGCCATGGCTGAAGTCCGTGACGGCCCCAGGTCATGGTTCGGTACGGCAGGCGTGGCCGACACCGACACCGGCCTCAAGCGCCGCCGGCAGGAGTACTTCCGGGCCGGCAGCACCACCAAGACGTTCGTCGCGGTCGTGGTGTTGAAGCTGGTGGCCGAGGGCCGGCTGAGCCTGGACGACACCGTGGACAAGTGGCTGCCCGGCGTGGTGACGGGCAACGGCCACGACGGCAGCAAGATCACCATCAGGCAGTTGCTCAACCAGACCAGCGGCATCTTCTCCTACACCTCGGATGCGGACCTGGCGACCGAACAGTGGAGCACCGCCTTCCTCAAGACCCGTTTCACCAGCTACCGTCCCGAGCAACTGGTGACGACAGCCATGCGTAACCCGCCCTCCTTCGCGCCTGGTAAGGGGTGGGGTTACTCCAACACCAACTTCACGCTCGCCGGAATGATCATCGAGAAGGTCACCGGCAGGTCCTACGCCGAAGAGATCAACCGGCGCATCATCCGCCCGCTCGGCCTGCGGAAGACGTACCTGCCGGGCGAAGGCACCAAGCTGCGCAAGCCGCACGCACGGCACTACGTCAAGTTCCCGGTCGGCGAGGACACCACAACCCCCTACGACCTCACCGACATGAACCCCTCCTGGGCCGGGGCAGCCGGCAGCATCGTCTCGACCATGAGCGACCTGCACACCTTCTATCGGGCAGTGCTGAACGGCCGCTTGCTGCCGTCCGCGCTGCAAAAGGAGATGTTCACCACCGTCTCCACCAAGGGCGCGCAGTGGATCGACAACACCGCCTACGGGCTCGGCGTCTTCTCCCAGAAGCTGTCCTGCGGCGTGACGGTCTGGGGCAACGGCGGCAGGATCCACGGCTCCTGGACCTATGCGATGGGCACCCGAGACGGCAGGCACATGGTCGTCACCAACATCAACGGCGACTGGGGCAACCCGATCAGCATCCTCACCAAGGAAATGGAAGCCGAGATGTGCCCGCCGAGATCACGATGACCGCCGCTTCCTAAACTCCTGATCAAGATCATGACCAACGGGAGGGACACCATGAAGATCCTGCGTAACGCGGCTGTCGTCGCCGCCATGGGATTGGCCGTGTCGATCGCGCCGGCGCCCGCCATGGCATCCGCCGATTAGTACCTCATCGCACGCTGCGCGAAGGGCAACTACAAGATCGAGGTCAGGATCCGCTACGTGACGCTCGAGACGCGGCACGTGTTCAACCAGGTGTCCTGGCGGATCGTCGGCAAGGTCGGCAGCAAGAACACCATCCGCTTCTCCTTCATGCAGGACGCCAAGCCGGACCTCGTGTTCAAAGTCGTCAACTACCAGGGCGGCAAGACAGGTACGCGGAACATCTCGGTGCACAGGCCGAAGCCGCACCAGGTGTACGTGAAGCTCGGAGCGAAGTTCGACACGAGCGCCTCCTCCGACCCGAGCTGTATCGCCTACACCCGCGGCATCTAGGAGGTACGGACGGCGACCTGCTCCAGCCAGCGGCGTGTGTGTGCGCGGCTGGTCAGGAAGACCGCCTGTTTGCCGGCCGCGTACTGGGACATCTTCTCCAGTACGCGGGGCCGCATGGTGCGGCGGTAGCCCGCCACGTAGCGGATCAGACCCCAGTGGATGCGGCCTCGCCCGTGCTTGCCGGCGCCGTACCGGACCTGGCGGGAGACGATGCCCCACAGCGCCGACCACGTGGGCCCGTCCATCATCACCACCGTGTCGCACGCCTCCAGGCGCACCCGCAGCGAGGAGTTGTAGTTGCCGTCTTCTCTGAACGTCACGCAGAGTGATCATACTGCGATGCTGATGAGCGAGGAGTCTCCAACCGGCCACGCCCTGACGGATCCGGGCAACGGTCGATCGAGTAGCCCTCGCCGGCCTCAGGTCGGGCTATGTATGCCCTGGAACGCCGGGCCGCCGACGTCAGACGTGGCGGGCCATCTTGATGGCAGAGATCAGCAACACAATGGCCAGGACAGGGATGAGCATCAGATCAGGGATGACCCCAAGCAGTACGCCGCCGAGCAGAGCGCCGGTGATGGAGCCGGCGACCATGGCGGCGACGAAGCGGAGGTTGGCGCCCAGGACGGCGAAGCTGCCGTCGCGGCTGTAGCGGGCGAAGGCGACCAGCATGGTGGGCAGGGAGACGACCAAGGACAGGCTGCCGGCGGTCTTGATGTCGATGGAGTAGAGCAGCACGATCGCAGGGATCAGGAGTTCGCCTCCGGCGACGCCCATGATGGCGGCGACCACGCCGATGCCGAACCCGGCCGCGACCCCAGCGATCGCCTGCGCCAGGCCAGGCAGGGCCAGGGCACCCAGGGTGGTGGTGTGCGTGAGAACCAGGGCGGCGGCCATCAACACCATCAGCGCCGCGAGCACCTTATAGAGGGTGGCGCTGCGCATGCGGACTGCCCAGGAGGCGCCCGTCCAGGCCCCGAGCAGGCTGCCGGCCAGCAGGTTGGCCGCCACGGTCCAGTGCGCGCCCAGCTCGGCGAGGGGGACGGCGGCCAGCCGCGCGGGCAGCGCGGTGAGCACCACGATCAGGCTCATCGCCTTGTTCAGGATGACCGCCGCCAGGGCGGCGAATCCGAACAGGCTGATCAGCAGGGGCAGCCGGAACTCGGCGCCACCCAGTCCGATCATGCCGCCCAGCACACCCACGGCCGCGCCGGCGGCGAACGCCAGCGGCAGTGAGCGTGTTACCCGCGTGGGGACAGCAGCATCGTCCGCGACCATGCCGATCACGCTCCCTGCCCGCTCGATCCTTCGCCCCGGCCCCTCGGAGATCGCCATTGTCCCGCAACGGACGGCCTCACCGGCAGCTGGGGGTCTCCCAGCGAATGGAACGAACGGCAGTCCGTTGTGATCCGCGCCAGACGGCGTCGGCTCTCCCAGCTCCTGACAGAGCCGCAGCCACACGAACGCATCCGTCGATGCGGGCAGCCATTGCTGCTCTCGAGTTCCCTTTCGGATGACCGCGATGGTCTGCCGCCCGATGTCCACGCCCGGCTGCCGGGCGCCGGGCAGCTCCGAAGCGCGTGCCCCGGTGCTCACATAGAAGGCTACGAGCGCGGTCCCGGTGCGAGGGCGGCGCCGCGAACAGGTCGTTGAACAGCCCGTCGGGGATGCTGCGCGGGATCCGGCTCGGCTGTTGCGGCCGATACAGGCCAGCACGCTGTCGCGGGAAGGGTTCCAGGGGATTGTGGTGAGCGTTCGCGCGTCCGCCACGATGACGCACCGTCGGAAACGGATTGACCAACGGGCCGCAGCCCACTTCCTGCTCGAAGTCGTAGAATGCCCGCGCCACCGTCTCGTTGTGCGCGGCGGTGCTCGCTGCGTACCCGGCGCCCGGGTATCTCTTCCCGGTGATTGCGTTCACCGAACCCGCGGCTGGCGCATCCGCCCGCTTGCGGCGCGGCTTGGCTGCCGTCTGCAGCCACAGCATGAAGTCCCGGGCTTCTTCACGCCCTGCCTTGTCCCAGGGAACCTCGACTGCGTTCAAGAACCTGAACCAGCGCATTAGGGCCATGCTGTAGGAGTACAGCGTCGTATTGGGGTGCCCCCTGGCTTTCAGGTCCAGCAGGTACGCGTTCGCTACCTCAAGGCCTGTCCCGGACCTGTCCATCAACCGGTACGGCTGCGCCTTTGCCGCATGAGAGAGATCCACAACGAACCATCGAGCAGACCTCGCACACGGTTACTGATCACAGAGAGTTGGGCTCTTAGTTCAGTCAACAGGACGATCACTCAGCGCGGCTCGGCGACGAGCTCGCGCTGCGCGGCTTCGAACTCGCCGGGCGGCAGCGCGTTCCACTCGTCGTCGTAGAAGACCGCGTCCAGGTGGATGACCGGCGCGTTCAGCAGGCGGCCGAGCTCGCAGGCCAGGTACGATTTGCCGCTGCCGCAGGATCCGACGACGGCGATCCGGTTCATCTGTATGCCGCTCGCCGAAGAGCGTGGACGGGCCTCATGCCCCGCAGGATGCCACAGGTGGAATTCAGCGCCCACGCCGTGACATTTACCTCTGTTCGCCCACGGCTTCCGGCCGACAAGGTAGAGGCCATCAGAGGCACGACATCCGGAACTTGGCGGCGTCGTATGAACACAGAAGGTAGCCAGATGACAATCCAGCGACTGGACAACGTGGGCATCGTTTTCGAGGACCTCCCGGCCGCGATTGCGTTCTTCGTCGAGCTCGGACTCAAGCTGGAGGGCGAAGGGCTGGTCGAGGGGCGGTGGGCGGACCTGGCCGCCGGGCTCGACGGCGTCCGGGTCGACGTCGCCATGATGCGGACCCCGGACGGCCATGGCCGGCTTGAGCTGATGAAGTACCACACGCCGGCGGCGGTCAGCCCCGGGCTGGAGAACGCACCGGCGAACGCGCTGGGCATACGTCGCATCATGTTCGCCGTCGAAGGCATCGATGACGTCGTCGCCCGGCTGCGCACCCACGGCGCCGAGCTCGTCGGCGAGGTGGCGCAGTACGAGGACAGCTACCGGCTCTGCTACGTCCGCGGCCCCGAAGGCATCATCGTCGCACTGGCCGAGCAGCTCAGCTGAAGGCTGGGAAGGGGCCGCTCCCGAAGACGATGGGCGCATGCCGATGGGTCCGCCGGGCGGGCCAGGAAACGACAACGAGAGGCACAACCGTGGAACCGTACGAGGTCACCGAGGTCCTGAACCGACCGCTCAGCCAGGAACTGCTGGCCCGCGACCTGACCCGCTTGGCCTATGTCGCCAAGGACGGCACCCCCCGCAACGTCCCGATCGCGTTCGCCTGGAACGGCTCGACGATCGTCATGAGCACCGCGAAGAACGCCCCGAAGCTCCGGGCCCTGCACGCGAACCCGATGGTCGCCCTGACGATCGACACCGAGGTGCACCCGCCCAAGATCCTGCTCATCCGCGGCCGGGCCGAGCTGGACTACGTCGATGGCATCCCGGACGAATACCTCCAGGCGACCAGCACCTACGAGATGACCCCCGAGCAGCGGGTCGGGTGGGAGACGGAGGTGCGCTCCCTCTACTACGACGGCATGGTCCGGATCGTGGTGACCCCCACGTGGGCGAAACTGATCGACTTCGAGACGACCCTGCCGAGCCCGGTCGAGGAGCTGATGCGGCAGCGGGAAGAGCGCCAGCGCGCCTGAGTGGAGATGGGCTGTGCGCGGGAGCCCCACGCACAGCCCATCCACCGGGTCCAGGACGACAAGTCAGGCGGATCCGCGAGGGGCGGGCCACTGACCGCACCCAGCCGGTGTGGCCGGTCAGCGGATGGCCGAGCTCGCGTCCGCCGGCCAGGTCCCATACCCGCGCCGAGACGCCGTCGCCGTTGGTGATCGCGAGGAGGCGGCCGTCCACCAGCGCCGTGGCTACATGCGTGGGGAAGTACGGTGTGTGGAACGCGCTGTGTGGAACGCGCTGTGTGGAACGCGCTGTGTGGAACGCGCTCACGAGGCGCGGATCGAACGGGTCCCCGCTGGCCCAGCGCACCTCCCATTCGGCCCCCTTCCCGTCCACGGAGACCGCGCTGATCTCGGACGAGAGATCACGGGCGCCGAGCCGGGCCGCAGCCAAGGCCACCAGCACGTAGGGATTGCCTAAATCAATATTTATGCCGTTTTCGGTGGCGGATGTCTGCATCGGCTCCCCTCACTCGCCTACGTCTCCCTGAAGCGGCCACGGTAGCCAACCGTTGCGACAAAGCCAGCTTCACCTGACCAAGCCCAGCACAGCAGGAGTAGCTGTCCCGTGCTTCGCAGCACGCAGCGGCCCTCCAGGCGTTCCCGTCCGTCGCGGGCCCCTATGGTGATCGGCCGGAAAACCCGTGGCAGGGCGGCGCGGGGGACGACAGGATGCTGAGACATGCGCCTGCACATCGACACCGACCTGGGCGGGGATCCTGACGACCTCTGCGCCCTGGCGATGGTTCTCGGCTGGCCCGGCGTGGAGGTGGTCGGCATCACCACGAGCTGTGACCCCGATGGCCGGCGGGCCGGTTATGTCGCGCATTGTCTCCAGCTGGCCGGGCGCCAGGACATCCCCGTCGTCGCCGGTGCCGGACGGTCGCTCACCACAGGCCGGTGCATGGGCGACCTACCCGACCATGAGCGGTACTGGGACGCTCCCGTCGCACCCCGTCCGGCACCGCCTGAGGCTGCGAGCGACCTGCTGGACCACAGCATCGAGCTGGGCGCCACCATCGCGGCCATCGGACCCTTCACCAACCTGGCGCTGCTGCACGCGGCCCGGCCCGGCCGTCTCGACGGGGTGCCGGTGGTGGCCATGGGCGGCTGGGTGCAGGCCCCCGCCCCCGGGCTGCCCGCGTGGGGCCCGGAGATGGACTGGAACACCCAGTGCGACACCCGAGCCGCCCAGCTGCTCGGCGAGCGTGCCCAGCTCACCCTGGTCACCCTCCCCATCGCCTTCAGGGCCCACCTACGGGCCGCTCACCTGCCCCGTCTGGCCGCATCCGGGCCGTTGGGAGAGCTGCTCGCCCGTCAATGCCGGGCCTACGCCATGGACAGCGGCATGACGGAGCTTGGCCGCGCCCACGCTGGACTGCCCGACGACCTGCTCAACATCCACTGGGACCCCGTCGCGTGCGCCGTGGCCCTCGGCTGGACCGGGGCCGTCGTCCAGGAACAGCGCCTGCGCACCGTCCTCGAAGCGGAGCAGTTGTCCTTCGTGGCCGACCAGAACGGGCGGCGGACGCAGGTGCTCACCGACCTGGACGAACAGGGCTTCCACGAGACCTGGATCAACGCCGTCGAAACGGCCCAACGGCGATAGCCGCGGTGGGTTGAATCGGTCAGGGCCGTCGGATCGCGGTGACGTCGAGCTCCAGCGCCACCGTCTTGCCGACCAGGCCGGTGGCGGCGGCCCAGTGCACGCCCCAGTCCTTGCGGTTGATCGTGGCGCCGCCCTTGAAGTGGACCAGAAGACTGCCCGACGGGTCGTGCTCGGCGCCGGTCAGTTCGAAGCTCACGGTGATCGGGTTGGTCACGCCGCGGATGGTCAGATCACCGGTGAGCTCGAACGTGGTTTCGCCGGCCTGCTTCACCTGGCTGGAGGTGAAGGTGATGGTCGGCTGGCCGGCCAGGTTCAGATATTTGCCGCGCAGGTATCCGTCACGCTGCCCGTTGCTGGTCTGGAGGCTGCCGGTCTGGATGGTGAGCTCGGCGCTCGACCTGGACGGGTCGCCGCCGTCCAGGTACGCGCCACCCTCGAACCGGCCGAACTGTCCGGGCACCGCCGGGCCGATGGTGTGCCGGGCGACGAAGCCGATCCGGGTGCGGGCCAGGTCAAGGGTGTAGTGGCCGGTCAAATCGGGCAGCACGGTCGTGCTTGTCATGCTGGTCACTCCTAGGAATCAGTGGCGAGCCCGCGAGCGGGGTGGGGTCGAGATACCTGACTTCGTAGACGCGCTCGGCGAACTTCCAGCCCTCAAGGGTGCGCTCGTAGCGGTCGTGGTAGAGGGCGTAGTTCAGATGTGAGCTGCCGTCCCGCATCCGCCCGAACTCATGGACGTAGGCCCGGCCGGTCGCGGTGTCGCCGTCGAGCTGGATGGTGCCGGGGTGGACGTTCTGCACGAAGAACTCCCACAGCCCCTGCCCCCATTCGATCCCGGCGCGGATCGCGTCCCGGCCGACGAACTCCTTGCCGATGTGCGGCCACCGCATGGCGGCGTCGGGGGTGAACTGCGCTTCGACGCGGTCGAAGTCGCGCATCATCACCGCGTCGGTGAGCTCGCCGCGCAGCGCCTCGATCTCGACGCGGTCGGCGATCGCCTGCATGTCGCTCATCGGTCTCCCCTGCCTTGTCGATGTCCACCTGCCGAGCGGTGGCGTGTCCAGCATCGGGGCAGGTCAGCGGCGGAACAATGTAAGACTTGTGGGGCGATCCATAATGTGGGGGTTATCTATGGAGCTACGGGACATCGAGATCTTCCTGACGCTCGCCGAAGAGCTGCATTTCGGCCGGACCGCCGAACGGCTGCACGTGTCCCAGGCGCGCGTCAGCCAGGCCATCGGCAAACAAGAGCGCCGCATCGGCGCGGCGCTGTTCGACCGCACCAGCCGGCGCGTGAGCCTGACCCCGGTCGGCCGGCGACTCCGCGAAGATCTGCAGCAGGCCTACGACCTGCTCCAGGAAGGACTCGCCCGCGCCGAAGCGGCAGGTCTGGGCGCGGGCCAGACCGTCCGGCTGGGCGTGTTCGGCCATGCGGGACACGAGTTGCGCCCCCTCGTCGACGCGTTCCGTGCCCGTTACCCCGGCAGCGACGTCCGGTTCAGTGAGGTCACCGGCGGTGATCCGTTCACCGCCCTGCGCGACGGCGACGCCGACGCGCACGTGTTGTGGTTGCCGGTGGCCGAACCGGACCTCACCGTCGGCCCCACCGTGCTCGCCAGTGGCCGGGTGCTGGCGGTGGCCTCCGGCCATCCGCTGGCCGATCGCGGCAGCGCGTCCCTGGAGGACCTCGCCGACAACCACGTCGTCGACCTAGGCCCGGGCGCGCCGGAGTACTGGGTCGCGTCCATGGCCCCCTTCCATACGCCGCTCGGCCGCCGGATCCCGCGCGGGCCCATCGCGCGTACGTTCCACGAGATCCTCACCCTGGTCGCCACCGGAGACTGCGTCCACCCGCTGGGCGAGATCGCCGCCCGCTACAACAGCCCGCCCGGCATCGTCTTCGTGCCCTTCCGCGACGCCCCCGCCCTCCGGTACGCCCTGATCTGGCGGTCCAGCGCCGACAGCCCCACCATCCGCGCACTGGCGCAGACCGCCGCCGACCTCGGCCCCATTGCGCTGGACCAACCCCACGCCGGCACAGCCGACGAGCCAGACGAAGACCTGACGGGTTGATTTCAGAGCAGGGCGTCAACGGTGATGGGCGCCTGTGCGGCGGCGGGCTCTGTGGCGAGACCCGCGGTTGTGGCGACGCCACCGACCACGGTGGCGGTGGTCGCGATGAACGTGCGCCGGGACAGAGCGGTCGCGGATCCCTCAGCGGGAGCGACGGTTGACTCGGGTAGCTCGGCAGACATGGCCACTCTCTCATTGCGGTGGAGGGGTCAGTGGTCGTCGACGGCGGTGGAGGGGTCAGTGGTCGTCGACGGCGGTGGAGGGGTCAGTGGTCGTCGACGCAGGTGTGCAAGGCGCGGCCTTGACACCGTGACCGTCAGACTGGCGGCTCGGCCGGCCGCGTGGCAGGGCGCGATGTGCCAGGGAACGGCGTTCAGGGGAATGGCACAACCACCCACGCTCAGGACTGTGCGCGCGGCGTCTCATCCTGTACGGCCGCATGCCCGGCGGACTCGGGCGCGGTCAGGTCGAGCAGCAGCATCGCATCGTAGTCCGGGCTCCCGGGCTCGGCGACATAGACCCCCAGGCGCTGGCCGGGGGTGCCTTCCAGCGTCATGGACTGGGCGCTGAGGCTGATGGTGCCCACATGCGGGTGGTGGAAGGTCTTGCGGACGGGCTTGCGGCCGGTCACGTCATAGCGTTCCCAGAGCTTGGCGAAGTCGGGGCTCTTGAGGAGCAGTTCGCCGACGAGGTTGGTCAGGTCGGGCGCGTCGGGCGCGGTGCCGGCCTGGGCGCGCAGCCGGGCGACACAGCCGCGGATCTGGTAGTCCCAGTCGGGGAACAACCCGCGCGAGGCGGGGTGCAGGAACAGGTAGCGGGCGATGTTGCGCTGCTTGAGCGGCCAGTCGTCGATGCCCGCGTACAGGGCGAGCCCGCCGGGGTTCCAGGCCAGGAGGTCCATGCTGCGGCTGACGATGTAGGCGGGGCTGGGGCGCAGCGTCTCCAGCAGCAGTTTCAGATGGGGCCGTACGGTGCGGCTGGGCGGAGGCGGCGGCTCGGCGGCGTAATGGGCCGCGCGGGCGGCCAGCTCGCGTAGGTGCTGATGCTCCTCGTCGTCGAGCTGGAGGGCACGCGCGAGCGCGTCGATCACGGAAGGACTGGGCCGGGTCTCCTTGCCGCGCTCAAGACGCACGTAGTAGTCGATGCTGATCCCGGAGAGGGTGGCCAGCTCTTCCCTGCGCAGACCCGGGGTCCGGCGCAGTCCTGTGCCGACGGACAGGCCCACCCGCTCAGGGCTGGTCTGGGTACGGCGGGCACGCAGGAACCGGCCCAGCTCCGTGTCGCTGCTGCTGGTGGTGCGCTGAGGTGCCATGCCTTCAGTCTCACACCCGAGCCGGCATGCTCGGTGGCCAGGTGGGGGGCCGTGTCATTACCCCTGAACGCCACACCCCGGCACGACCCGCCCTGGTACCGAAGCCGGAACCACGCGAAGGTGGAAGCCGGTTTTGACAGCCGACACCCCACTCCGATATCACACTCTGTGCACATGAAATATTACAAAAAGTGACATCGATGGGTTGGGCGTCCTGTATCCGCCCCGCACGCGAACGGAGAAACCCGATGAAGCACATCCTGCTCGGCGACCTGGAGGTCTCCCGCATCGGTCTGGGCGCGATGGGGATGTCCCACGGCTACACCGGTGCCGGCACCGACGAGGCCGAGTCCATCCGCACCATCCTCCGGGCCCTGGAGCTGGGCGTCACGCTCCTCGACACCGCCGAGATCTACGGCCCGTACACCAACGAGGAGCTTCTCGGCCGGGCCCTGAACGGCCGCCGCGACCAGGTCGTGCTGGCCACCAAGTTCGGCCTGGTCTCGCACGCCGGCGCGGGCCCCGGGAACGTCGACAGCAGCCCCGCCAACATCCGCGCCGCGGTCGAAGGCTCGCTCAAGAGGCTCGGCACCGACCACATCGACCTGTACTACCAGCACCGGGTCGACCCGAACACGCCCATCGAGGACACCGCCGGCGCCCTGGCCGAGCTCGTGCAGCAGGGCAAGATCCGCCACATCGGCCTGTCCGAGGCCGGCCCGGAGACCATCCGCCGCGCCCACGCCGTGCACCCCGTCACCGCCGTGCAGTCGGAGTACTCGCTGTGGACCCGTGGCCTGGAGGATCGGGTGCTGCCGGTGCTGCGCGAGCTGGGCATCGGCCTGGTGCCGTTCTCGCCGTTGGGCCGCGGCTTCCTGACCGGGAAGGTCCGCTCCACCGACGGCTTCGAAGAGAACGACTTCCGGCACGGCAACCCGCGCTTCACCGGCGAGAACTTCCAGCGCAACCTGCGCATCGCCGACGAGGTCGAGGCCGTCGCCGCCGAGGCGGGCGCCACCCCCGCCCAGGTCGCCCTGGCCTGGTTGCTGGCCCAGGGCGACGACATCGCCCCCATTCCCGGCACCAAGCGCGTCAGCCGGGTGGAGGAGAACACCGCCGCCGACGGCGTCCAGTTGACCACCCAGCAGATCGACAAGCTCTCCAGTCTCCCTCCGGCCGCGGGTGACACCCACCCCGAATCCGGTCTGCGGATGATGGAGCGCTGACCCAACCAGCATTGAGGAGTACGTCATGCGAGCAGCCGTCATGGACGGCGTCGACGGCGGGCAGGGCGAAGCCGTCCGCGTCCCGGTGGCCGACGGGACCTTGGTCACGCTGCCCGTCGAGGAGACCTCGCCGCTGCTGTCGGACGTGCTGTGCACCGGCCACCACGGCGCCGTCACCGCCGGGGTGAGCCGCGGCTTCGGCGCCACCGACGTCGTCGCCGAACGCGGCGAGGAAGGCACGGCCAAGGTCCGCGAGCTGACCGGCGGAGCCGCCCCCGCCCGTGCAGAGTCGGGCGCGCGAGTACGACCACCCCATCGGAGCATGTGATGACGAACCCTGGCGACGATCGCACCGCCCCGCTGGAACGGCGCTCGTTCCTGCGTGACGCGTTCCTGGCCGGAGGGGCCGTGATGGCTGGAGTCCCGATCCTCGGCTGCGCCTCCGCCCCAGCCCGGCGGGCCGCCGCCGAGCCTGGGCCTGCGCCTGCCGCGAAGTCCGTCCTGCTGGCCTACTTCTCCCGCGCGGGAGAGAACTACTCCTACGGAGGACGCCGGAACCTGCAGGTCGGCAACACCGAAGTGGTCGCCCGGATGATCAGCGGGCGCATCGACTGCGACGTCCACCGCATCGAACCCGCCGACCCCTACCCCACCGGCTACGAGGAGACCGTCGCACGGAACGTACGCGAACAAGACGCCGACGTCCGCCCGGCCATCGCCGGCGCGCTGCCCTCGATCGACCGCTATGACACGGTGCTGCTGGGCAGCCCCATCTGGAACGTCCGGGCGCCCCTGATCATGTCGACGTTCACCGAGGGCCTCGACCTTCGCGGCAAGACCGTCGTCCCGTTCACCACCTACGCCATGAGCGGGCTGGGCACCACTGCCCGCGACTACGCCGCCACCTGCCCCGGCGCGACCATCGGCGAAGGCCTCGCCGTCCGCGGGGAAGAGGTCAACGAGGCCGGCGCGGCCGTCGAAGCATGGCTGCGGCGCCTCCGGCTGCTCGCCGCGCCGCCCGCGTCGAGCAGCCCCACCTGAGCCGGGTTACGTTCCCGCGGTGGTGGCACCGGCTCGTTTGCTGTCTCGGATGACCGGAGCGCTTTCGACGTGCCGCACGCCCGGCAGGCTTCCTATCCCGCTCTCGAGGTAGTCGTAGAGCGCTTCGGTGTCGCGGCAGGCGACGAACATCAGCACGTTGGTCGGGCCGGTGGTGGCGGCGGCGAAGGCGACCTCGGGATGCGTGGCAACCGCCTGGGCCGTGTGGCGCAATGCACCGGGCTCGACCGTCAGCCACAGGATCGCCACCATTTCGAAGCCCAGCAGCAGCGGGTCGATGTCCACGTCGAAGAAGACCACGCCGCAAGTGCGCAGGTGGTCCAGTCTGCGCCGGGCCGTCGCCGGGGACCAGCCGGTGGCGTGGATCAGCTCCGGGTATCCCGCGCGGCCGTCCCGGGCCAGGGCCCCCAGCAGCCGTTCGTCGCCTTCGTCCAGCACGACCCGCTCCTGCCGGGCCCCCGGCACGTGCTGTGGGGCGAGCGCGGCGATCTGCTCGCGCGTGAGCGAGTCGGCTCTGCCGTGCCAGCCGGTGGGGCCGCCGGCGAAGACCCGTAGCAGGCAGTGCGCCGTCACCCCGACCACGCGTGGTGTGCGGGGCAACTGGCCCAGGAGCAGCGCATCGCGCTCGCGGGAGTTACGCGCCCGCACCACGCAGACGATCTCAGTGCCCCCGGAGGTGAGGCTGACCCAGGAGGTGTCCGATCGGCGAGCCAGGGCCTCGGCGATGGGCACGGCCGAGTCGGGCATGACCTGGATGCGGACGAACCACTCCACCCAGCCCAGCCGTCGCGCCTGCGCCTGACCGACCACTTTGAGAAGGTTGTCGGAGCGGAGCCTGTGGTAGCGGCGCGCGACCGTCTGGTCGGACACCTCCAGCACCGACGCGATACGGCTGAAGGGCGCGCGTCCGTCCACGTGCAGGGCGTGGACGATGGCGCGGTCGAGTGCGTCCAGGACTGGGACGGCCACCGTGGTCAGGTCGGTGTGATGTGCTGGACGTGCGGGAAGGCGGGCCAGCCGGGCGAGCCGTCGTGGACGAAGGCCGCCCAGGCGCGCTGCACGTCCGCCACGAGCCGGTCGAGCTGCGCGGGCTCGGCGCCGGCCAGCATCGGGGCGGCGTGCCAGGCGTGCAGGTTGCCGAAGACGAACGGCAGTTCGATGCAGTGGCAGGCGCCGAACGGGCTGCCCGGCGGTGACCAGTCGAACTGGTAGACGTGGGCGGAGCGGGCCTGCCCGGCCAGGCGCAGGCTGCCGTCGCGAAACAGGCGTGTGGTGAGCTCGGCCGCGGCCTGGGGCAGGAACGCCCGGGCTTCGTCCCGGGAGGTGCCGATCAGCGTGGGCGCCTCTTCCCGGGCGCCGGTGGTCAGGTCGGCCGGCACGCCGCCGGCGGCGACGAGGTGGAAGGGCGGTGCCAATTCATGGGGCCGCGCGGTGCGGCGGACGACCTCCCCCTGGGCCGTGAGCAGGTCGTCCAGCGGCAGGGTGCGCAGCCGTTCGGCATCGCCCAGGCGCAGCCCGAGGACATCCAGGAGGATCTGCCCGATCCCGGCGGCGTCGCCGACGCTGTACGGCCGAACCCCGGTTGGTGTGCTCTGCAGGATGACCTGCCGGAACAGGTCGCGGCCCGCGGGATGGCGGGGCAGGGCCAGCGCGGACAATGCTCCTGCGGACTGGCCGGCCAGCGTCACGCGATCCGCGTCGCCGCCGAAGGCCGCGATGTTCTCCTTCACCCAGTTCAGAGCGGCGATCTGGTCGAGCAGTCCGGCGTTGGCCGGGGCGAACTCTGGCGTCAGGTACAGGTAGCCCAGGGCGCCCAGCCGGTAGTTGACGGTGACCACCACCATCCGGCCGCGTTCGGCCAGCAGCGTGCCGTCGTACCAGGCTTGGGCGCCGGATCCGGTCAGGAAGCCGCCGCCGTGCAGCCAGACCAGGACCGGCAACCCGCTGCCGCCCGGCGTCCAGACGTTGAGCGACAGGCAATCCTCATCCTGGCGGAGATCGCCGCCGGGGCCGAGGACGCGTTCGAGGCGGGACGCGCGCGGCTGCGGGGCCGCCGGACCCGGTCGGACGGCGTCCAGCTCGCCGTCCCATCGCGTCCGCCGTGGCGCGGCGAACCGCTCGGCGCGGGCGTACGGGATGCCGAGGAAGGCGGTTGCCGCGCCGCCCGCGGGGACGCCGCGCAGCGTCCCGGCGGGTGCGTGGATCAGGCCGGTCACCGGTCACACCTCCAGAAAGGCCAGCGCGGCACCGCGAGCCTGGGCGGCTCCGACGAAGAACCCGCCGGGCAGGTCACCCGTGCTGAATCCGTTGCCCTCCACCAGGTCGCGGGCTGCCCGCAGGTCACGTACCGACACGGACTGCCCGGCCATGTACGGCAGCACGGGCACCGGCTCGCCGGGCATCATCGCGCGGAAGGCGGACACCGCGACGACCTCCACCCGGCCCAGCGGGAGCGGCAGCGCCCGGAACGGCCCCTCGATCACCGGCTCGGTGTCCAGGATGAGGGCGTAGCGGGCGGCAGTGGGCTCCAGGTCGGCGTCGTCCACGACGAGCAGCACGCTGTGCAGGTCGGTGGCGCCGTTGGCGTGCTCCAGGTAACGGGGCTGGTGGATCAGCTCAGGAGTCAGGTGGTACGCGGCGTGGACCAGCCCTTCGGGCGTGAGCGCACGGTCGAGGTGGACCGCCTGGAAGCGGGCGGTCTCCACGCCGTCAGGCGTTTCCACGTCCCGCTGCAGCGGCAGCACTCCGGAGGAGGACAGGCCAGCCGTCCGCAGGCGCTTCTCGGCGGTCTCGATGTCGGTGCAGCCGAAGGAGTACCCGTGCAGGCCCTCGTACTGGGCGATGAGCGGACGGATGTTCCAGGGGTCGGCCGAGCCGTCCCCGAACAGGCCGAGCAGCTCCAGATAGGTGCGGCCGAACAGGGCGCAGCGGTTGCCGGCGCCCATCGGCCTGCGCTCGCCGCCGGGGCGGTCGGAGCCCATGTGCATGGACAGCGGGCTGAGCGTGAAGCCCAGCGCCTCGTAGGTCGCGGCGGTGGCGTCCATGTCGGTGGTGTAGAGGACGGAGTGGTCGATCCGGTCGATGTCATGAGCGTTCATGGGTCACAGGCTGTTGCCCGGCGGGCGCCCGTGCCAGCCGGCAGGGTGGGATCGACGTCTTTCGACATTCAGCGGCCCCATCCTGACGAAATCCCACACGGCAGCGCCTGCCTATTCGGCGCGGCGGCGGCGGGAGACGCCGTAGAGCCCGCCGGCCAGGCACATGCCCATGATGGCGATGAGGCGGATCGCGTCGGAGCCGCCGGTCACGGTGAGCTCCCCCGCCGGGTGGATGAGGAATCCGGTGGCCAGCATCCAGGCCGACACGCCCGTCACCGCGGCGGCCCACAGATCGGCCGCCACCGCGGCGTACACGCAACCGGCCAGCCCCATGCTCCCGGATCTCGAAGTCCGTCGCAATCCCTCAACTGGAGTGTTGCGACGACCACTAGAAGAGAAGGTGAAATCTCAGTGGATTTCAGGAGTCCTTCACAAGGTGACTGGCGATCCACTCGTAAGTGTTGGACTCGTCGTACTGGTAAATACCGAAGCTCCCTTCACGCACATCGCCGTTGCTGTCGAACTCGATACGCCCGCTGAGGCCGTCATAGTCGATGTCCACGCCCGCCCGCACCAGTGCGACGCAGTCGCGGTAGGACACGCAGCGTCTCCCGCTGGAGCTCATGTCTGCAAGGCGGGCCGCGATCGACTGGCCGAGGTCGCTCTGCGTGCTTTCGGCGGCCAGTGCCCCCAGGACGACCGCATCGTACGACTCCGTCGCGTAACTCGTGTCGTCGTGCTTCGGGTCGGCCCTTCCAATGCGTGCCGCGAACTCCCCCGTAGCCTCCTTGCCGACGATCAGGCCTTTCGCGCCTTCCATCACCCCGGCGGGGACCATGTCCTCGTAGTGGATCAGGTTGGCATCCACCAGGTACCAGTTCTGGTTGCGGGCGGTCAGGCCGCGTTTGTGGAGCTCCTGGATCAGAGACGCGGTCTCCTCGAATCCGATCATTATGAGAGCATCCGGGCGGGCCTTGCTGATCCGGGAGGCATATGCGGCGAATGCCTCGGTCGAGGGCGGGTACACCAGGCGGTCGAGGCGCTTCACGCCCTGGGTGGCCATCGCTCGTTCGGCGCTGTCGGCCATCTGCAGGCCATAGCTGTCGTCCAGCGTGATGATCATCGCGGTGCGGTTGCCGTCCTCGGCGGCGAGCTCGCCCAGCAGTTTGCCCTGCAGGATGTCGGCGGCCGCGGTCCGGAAGTACATGCCCTGGTCGGACGCGGTGGTGAGGTCGTCCGAGGTCGCGGCAGAAGAGATCACCGCGATGCCGGCGTCGGCGACGTCGTCCAGGATCTTCAGCGAGAGCGTGCTCGATGCCGGGCCGACCATGAGGTCCACCTTCTTTTCGATGAACTCGCCCACCGCCGTCGTGGCGATGTCGGGATCTGTGTCGCCGGAGTCCGTCTCGAAGAGCCGGATCGGCTTACCGAGGACGCCACCCGCCACGTTCACGTCCTCGACGGCCAGTTTGACACCGCTGCTGATGGACGAGCCGATGAAATAGAGCAGTCCGGTACGTGGCAGCAAGGTGCCCACGGTCAGGACGCCATCGCCCTTGGGCCCTCGCAGCGCTGGAGTGGCCTGAGTCGTCATCGCCGTGGAGTGAGTCGCAGTTTCCGCAGGCTGTGGCATCGTTGCCGGAGGTTGCGCCGCGGGCCGTTCCAGGTCCGGACGAGTGATGTAGGCGGCGACCGCGACAGTCAGGACAAGCCCGGCCGCGACCCTCCAGATCCGTGAGGTACGGACGGGCGGTGCGGCCGCGGCGGGTTTCACCGGAGCCGGTTCGACAGGGTCGGGCGCGTGGTCGAGCGATGGATCAGCGGTCAGGATGGCTGTCTCCAGCGCACGCAGCGCGGGGCCGGGCTCCAGGCCGAGCTCCGCCACGACGACCTTCCGCGCGCTCCGGTAGGCCTCCAGCGCCTCGGCCTGCCGTCCGGAGCGGTAGAGGGCGAGCATGAGCTGGGCGTGCAGCCGTTCGCGCAGGGGATGGGCGGCTGTGAGTCCGCGCAGTTCGCCGACGAGCGAGCGGTGCCGGCCGAGGTCCAGTTCGACGTCGATCCATTCCTCGGTCGCCGCGGCGCGCAGCTCGTCCAGGCGCACCGCGTACTCCTGCGCGGGACCGTTGCCCAGGTCAGCGCCTTCGAACGCGCTGCCCCGCCACAGCGCGAGCGCCTCGCGGTACATTGCCGCGACGTGAGCGGAGTCCACCCCCTCGGCGCGGCCGGACGCGCGAGCCGTGTCCAGCGACTTCTCGAACCGCAGCGCGTCGACCTCCTCCGGCTGGGCCAGGAGGGCATACCCGCGCTCCAGGTGGGCGATCCGGTCCCCGTCACCGAGCCTTCGGCGGAGTCTGCCCACATACAGCCTGAGGTTCTGACCTGCGGAAAGCGGCGGGTCGCCCGACCACAAGGCGTCGATGAGCCGGACAGTCGGCACCGGTTCGCTGGGACTGGCCAGCAACGCGGCCAGAAGAGCGCATTCCTTGGGCGCGGTGAGCCGGGTGGACCCGTCCCCGTGCTGGATCTCGATAGGCCCCAAAACGCGAATCCTCATGCCCCGTATGCCCCCTGCTCGTCGTATACATCCAGATAGCGGATGGAGATCACAGTCGCAAGCTCCCTGGCCAAAGCCGTATATGCGCGCATATACGGCTGCCTATACGGGTCCTCAGGCACGGTGATCGGCATGAAAGACCTCATGATGCTCGTGACCTCCACGGCGTTGTTGCTCGGCTCCGCCGGGCCGGCCTACGCCGCAGCCCTGCCGGCTCCGAAACCGGAGCACACCGCGGGTGCACTGAAGAAGGCGCTGCTCACGAAGAAGGACGGATTCTCCGGCTACAAGGTGCGGCACGTGGCGACCGGTACGGCCGCCCGCTTTCTCGCGGGCAGGACCAGGCAGCGAAGCTGGGCCAGCAGCTTCCTGCCCAGCCGGTGCAGGTCCTCGGCCACGGCCGGCCTGCTGTTCGACCCGCGGAAGGTGGCGCGGATCCCCAATGCTCCGGCCGCCTCGATCGAGATGTGGGCCGACGACCAGGCCCTGGGCGAGACGCTCATCTCCGTGCCCGCGGACCTACCGCACTCGGTGGTCCAGGGGAAGCTCCCGCGAGGGTGCGGCAAGGTTCGCGCAACGCACAAGGGGAAGAGAATCACGGTCCGGGTGAAAAAGCTCCCGGCAGCCGTGCTGCCGGACATTACCGGCGCGACGGTGAGCGGGTTCAAGACCGTGGTGCCGGCAGGAGTGTGGGGGAACGCCCGGCCTGCCGAGGTGAACCTCGTCGTGGTCAGGTCCGGGGCACTGGTTCTGGAGACCTACACCGACGCGTTCGGCCACGTGGACGGCAGCTCCGCCGAGTTTACGGAGAAGGCCTGGAAGCGGGCGCTCGACCGCCTGCATTGACGGGCGCCGTGAATGCGCCGGCGTCGATGTTCCGTAAACCCGAACGGACCGGTCGAGCTGCCGGCAGGGGGTCGTGAACCCCTGGAGCGACCCCGTCCTCCCCACCGGCCGACAACGCAAGATCCTGCGAGACCTGACCGGCGGGAAATGCCCCGCCACCACCGATGGAGGGCATCATGCATGGCTTGTCGCGTGTTCTCGCGGCCTTAATCATGACAGCCGGTGCGCTGGCGGCCGCTCCGGCAGCGGCTCGCGCGGCGGAGGATCTGGTGGCTGCCTACGGGATGGAAGAGGGCTCCGGCGGCACGATTCACGACCTGTCAGGCAACGGCCACGACGGTACGGTACGCAACCCACAGTGGACACTCGGGAAGATCGGCAAAGCCCTTCACTTCGACTATCGCGATGCCGACGTGGACAGAACGGTGTCCGTTCCGGACGCGCCGGGGCTGCGAACGGCGGCGGCGATGACGGTTGAGGCCTGGGTCAAACCGCAGTCGAGGGAGTGCACCTTCATCTCCAAGGGCATCGAGGGGCAGGACATGTCCTTCCGGCTGGCGAGCGACGGCTGGCAGCTACGGATCGGCGGCGTCACCCACGGCGGATACTTAGGGCTGTACCAGGACACCTGGCTCCATCTCGCCATGACCTATGACGGCACGACCATCCGGCTTCTGGGGGACGGCTACGAGGGTGTCTCAGAACCGGCCGCCGGAAACGTCGACTTCGGCGACGGGCCTCTCCTCATCGGCCGCGACGTGAACACCACGTGTCCCGAGGGCAGCGTCGACGAGGTCCGCCTCTACGGGCGCGCCCTGACGGATGAAGAGATCGCGAAAGACATGGTCACCGCCGTGGCGCCTGACGAGCGGCCCGCTCCCCCGGGTGGCCTGAGGGCCGACGTCAGCTCGGGTACGGCCGAGCTGTCCTGGCAGCCGGCGACAGACGACAAGGGCATCACGGGTTATGAGATCTACCGGGGCGAAGAGGAGAACTTCGAGGTCTCCGACCAGACCAAGGTCGCCACGGTCACCGGTCTGTCGTACATCGAGGGCTGTGCCGAGACGCGCACGTACTACTACCGGGTCGTGGCGCTGGACACGTTGCCCCAGGCCAGCGCCCCCACCGAGCCCATCTCTGCCGATCTCAGGAACCCGGACTGCCCACCGATCGCACCCACCGTGAAGATCGAGCCGCGCACCGGCTGGGGCCGGCTGACCTTCGAGGGGGCCAGTGACGACCGGGGCATCTCCGAGATCCGGCTCCACCGCTCCGTCAACTCGTGGTTCACCCCGTCGGACGACACGCTTGTCGCCACGTTGGGTCCGGATGTCCGGGAGTACACCGACGAGGTTCCCCAACGCGCGACGTACTACTACCGGACCATCGCCGTGGACACCACCTCCCACCTCAGCGAACCGTCGGCCGCCTCGTCAGCCGAGATCTTCGCGCCGCCGTCCGTCTCCGACACGCTCCAGGCCGCGTACGGGCTGAACGAGGGCACCGGCACCACGGCGTACAACGCCCGCGCCCCGTGGATCTACCAGGGCACCATCACCAACCCGCACTGGGTGACCGGCCGGCACGGCAAGGCGCTGGCCTTCCCGACCGGCTCGATGGTCCGCGCGATCGGCCTGCCGACCATGGGCAGCGCGACGATCTCCGCGTGGGTGAAGCCGAAGAAGGTCACCGACTACCTCCAGACGGTCGTGCTCTGGTTCGAAGGGACCGGCAACAGTTTCAGCGTGGACACCTACGATGGGTGGGCGAAGGCGCCCGACGCCGGAATCGACGGCTACCACGTGTACGGTCCTCGACCGGCGGCGATCGACGCCTGGGTCCACGTGGCGGCCACGTACGACGGCCGCTTCAACGCCTTGTGCCTGTACGTCGACGGGGAACGCGTCCGTTGCAGGACCGACGTCGAGGCGTCCGTGCAGGGGCCCACCCAGGTCTGGATCGGCGGCCCGCTGGTCGGAGAGGGGCCCATGGGCTCGATCATCGATGAGGTACGCGTCTACAGCGATTCTCTGACGCCCAAGCAGGTCACCTCCATCATGGACACCCCCATCACGTAACGCCGTCCGGTGATCAGGGCCACGGTGCTCTGCTCAGCGGGGGTCGAGGAGGAACTCCTCAGGAATTATCGGTAGTGACGCGTTGGTCCTTATCGATGGCGATATGTGACGATTGAGTCTCTGTCCGATGATCAGGCGGCCTACGGGCGCTTCGCCGGCGAGCCGGCCCAAGCGGAGCTCCGGCGAGGACACGACCGTACGGGTGCTGAAAGCAGCCTCCGACCGCCGGGTCGGTGAGCATCTCACCGGCCACCTCGACAGAGTCCGCGCGGTGTCCGAAGGGCCACCACCTGGCTAGAGCGATGCGCCGGAAACGCTGTGACCAGCCAGCCTTAAGTCGAGAGTGAACCGACTCCGGCATGATCGTTACTGCATACTCGCAATAACGTGCCCGTTCGCTTTCCGCCGCCGGGTCCGCGCCGATCCCGGGAAGGCGCGAGTGCAGCAGCCCCGGATGCCCGTCGATGCCGGTGATCGTCGCGATCGTGGACCGGGGGTTGGGGTTCAGACGGCGCTGGTCGACCGCGAGCGTCGCGCCGAGTCCCGCTGCCGCTCGCTCCGGTGAAGGCGATGAGCCGCCCCTTGGGGATGCTCACCGACACGTCCCGCAGATGTTGGTACGGGCCCCCACCACCTCGATGGCCTCGCACCCCATACGCGCACGGTCCCGTACGAACGCAGTCAACCTTCGTCCATCCTCTCTCTCGATGCCGTCCATGCCGCGGATCAGGACCGGGACGCCGCGGTGAGCTTGTCGGCGTCGGGGGCGTAGACGGTCATCCAGTGCGGTCGCAGCCGGTAGTAGACCACGTCGTTGTCCCAGTCGAAGGAGTCGTCGCCGTAGAAGTCCTTGAAGTAGGCGAGCAGGTACGGCCAGTCTGTGGCCCGTTCGCCGTGCTGGGGGTTGAGGATCTCCACCGTGCCGTGCGTGAACACGCCCAGGTCCTCCCCGCGCAGGTGCGCGGCGCTGACGGCGGGGCGGGCGGCGAGATGGCGGGCCTTGGCGGCGCCGCGCGCCGTGCCGAAGTGCCACTTTCCATGCAGGAAGTGCCCGTCCACGCCGCTGATCCGCGGCTCGCCCTTCGCCGTCACGGTGGACAGCGAGAGGGTGCACATGCCGGTGAGGACCTGCGTGAGTTGCTTCGCGGTCAGTGTGCGCTCGGTGTTGATGATCGAGCGGAGGTGCGAGGTGGAGCGGGAGAGCGAGGCGTCCAGGAGAGTTTGAAGCTCTTTGAGATCTTCTGGTGTTTCGCGCATTATGGGTCCTTGTCTATCCGTGGGCCCCGGCCCACATCGGTGCCGACCGGTGAACCCAGGATCGATCTAAAACCCGACGTCCTATGTCATGTTTTCTCATCCGTCCTGAGGACGCCGCCGAGCCGCCTGGCCAGCGTCCTTCGCCGGAGCTTGTCCCCAGGCGCCCAGATTTGCCGGCGGTCTCGAAGACGTGCTGCCGGGAGACCGGCGTCAGGCCCTGACCGCGTCCCGCTTCCTGGCGGCCCGATCCGGTACGGCGGGCAGCGGGGCGGTGAAGACGATCCAGGCGGTGGTCAGGTGCAGCGGGACGACCAGCAGCGCGAGCAGGGCGATCGGGTAGACCGAGTCGCGGGTGCGCAGGACGGTGCCCTGGATCGTCCCCGACACCTCGTACGCGCCGAAGACCGGGCCGTCCAGCCCCACCTCGACCCGGAAGGTTCGCTGCTCGCCCGGCTGGATCGTGCCCAGCTCGGGCGGAGGTACGACCTGCCCAGGCCCGCCCTCGGGGCCCGCCGCCAAGGTGACGGGAGGGTCGACCGCCGCGGCCGTGCCGTCGTTCCTGACGGTGACCTCCAGCGGGGTGGTGCCGGACATGCCGAACAGCCACCACCACGACGGCCCGTCGGGCAGGGCGGTGCCGACGACCGTGATCTTGGGGACGCCTGCGGCGGGGGCGGTCACCGTCGTCTCGGGAACGCCGGCGATCCGCAGCGGCGCGGTCGCGACCGCGCCGCCGGTCACCCCGGTGGCCGCGACCACGCAGGGGCACGCGGACGGCGGGGCGGACAGCAGAAGGGACGTACGGGTGGGCGCGCCGTCGAGCACGACGGCGGTCACCCCGCCGGAGACGGCGCAGTCGGCCGAGCCACCGCGTCGTTCGTTGCCGCAGACCTCGACGAGCACGTTGCCCGGCGGCCAGCCGCCCAGGGTGACGGTGACCGTCTCGCCGACCGCCGCCTCCCCCCGGTCCAAGCCGACCGCCGGAACCACCCCGGTCGGTACGGCCTCCGCCCCGTCCAGGCCGACCGCCGGAACCATCCCGGTTCGTACGGCCTCCGCCCGGTCCAAGCCGACCACCGGAACCGGCTCGGCCCATGCGGCGTGGCTGCCGGCCCAGATGGAGGGCAGGGCCAGCAGCACCCCAGCCAGCAGCAGGAGGACCCTCATCGGCGGCTGCGCCGGACGCGTACGGTGACGACCACCCCGGCGACGGCGGCGGCGAGAACGGCGGCGAGCAGCCACGGAACAGCCCAGCGGCCCGTGGCCCGGGTGATCGCCTCCGACACCGCCACGCGCGGCGTGAGACTGACCGTGGCCGTCACCCGACCGGCAGGGAAGACGCCCTCGAACCGTTCCTTGACCGTCAGGGAGCTTCCCGGCAGCACCTCGGGAAGCTCCTTGCCCCGCGTCCCGAGCGTCCAGCCCAGCGGTCCGGCCACGCTCACCCTGCTCCCCGCGCCCAGCCGCACGTTGCCGGTGTTGCGCACGGTGTAGGTGACCTCGGCCCCGCCACCGGCGAACGGGTTGATCGGATTGTCGTAGGCGACGTCGAGCGCGTCGAACTGCAGGGCGGGACGCAGCGGCCCCGCCACGCGCAGGTACACGCGGGCGGCGACGCGCCTGTCGACCTTGATGCGCTGCCCGTTCCCCGAGAGCGCCTCCCCCGAGACCGAGCCGATCACGCCCCCGACGTGATCCCCGGGGGTGGCGTCGGCGGGCACGGTGATGGCGAAGGGAACGTCGGCCCGGCTGCCCGGCGCGATGGCGTGCGTGGCGGTGCCGACCGCGATCCAGGTGCCCACGTCGGACGCCGCCCGGTCGGCCGTGAGCAGCGCGAACGAGCCTTCGGATGTGGTGAAGGCATCGGTGCCGTAGATGTTCACGGTCAGCGGGCTGGTGCCCAGGTTGGTGACGCCGACATAGTCGGTGATCGTCTGGCCGGGCCGTACGTCGTAGACGAAGTAGTCACGGCCGGTCGGCCCGCTCGCCGAGGACGGCTGGACGGCCCAGCGGAAGTCGTCGGCGGCCCAGGAGGTGGCCCAGGAGGTGGCCCAGGAGGTGGCCCCGGCGGCAGCCACGGCGGCGGGGCCCGGCACCAGCCAGCAGACCAGCAGGGCAAGGGCGGCGACCAGCGTTCTCATAGCGATTAACCTTCAGGAGAAGGGTGGTGGACGGTTCAGGCGTCCACCACCCGGCTTACGACAGGGTGAGCGTCAGCGTGGCGCTGTAGCCGCCAGGCTTGGCCCCGCCCGGGATACCGAGGTTGAGCGCGGCCCCGCAATCGGAGGCGCCGGCGCCCTTGCCGGTCGGCGCGGAACAGAGCGCGGCCGCGGTGCCGAAGCCCGTACCCGGCTGGACCGTGCCACCCGCGGTGACGCCGTCACCCGTGGCGGTCGGCGCCCAGCCGAGCTGCGCCGCGGGGATGGTGCCCGCGTCGCCGGTGAAGTCGCTCACCTGACCGACCAGGCTCCACCCGGCCGAGCTGCCGCGCTGGTCGGTGACCTTCGCGGCGTTCATCTGCCCGGTGGCCGTGCCGCCGACCGTCGCGGCCGACAGGGCCACCCCGTCACCGGCCACCGACAGCGACAGGGCGCCGCCGGTGACGTCGACCGACAGGGTCTGGTCGGCGGAGGCGACGGGGTCGGTCCCGGGGTCGGGGTCGCCGCCCCCGGTCTTCCACGTCACGGGGATCTGCACGTCCTGGGTACGGTCGCCGCCCCGCGTGTGGTCGGCCCGCGTGTAGATCACGCACTGGACGCCGGCCGCCGTGCAGTCCGCGCCCTGGTCGTCACTGGCCTTGACGTCCAGGGTGAGGTCGAATCCTCCCTTGCCGTTGCCTTCGTCCGTGTAGGGCTTGGCGATGCCGACGCCGTAGGGCGGCGGGTTGGACGAGATCCAGAACATGCTGTGGCTCTGTCCGGTCATGTCGATGCCGCCTACGCACGGCGTGGCCACCTGGCCCGCGCCGTTGGACACGCACAGGGCGAGGTAGATGCCCTTGCCGATGTCGTATCCGGTGCCGGTGACGCGCACGCTCTCGCCCGCGGGATCGATCTCGGCCTTGGCGGCGGTCAGCGTCTGGCCCTGCGGCCCGGTGGCGCTGACGTCCGCCAGCGCGGGTCCGGCCAGCGAGCCGAGGGCGACCGCCATTCCGGCCACCACCACTGCGGCTCGCCGCAGCTTCAGGGTCCTCATGGTCCTCACTTCCTGTTGACGGGTACCGGGGCCGTGCCGGCCCCGGTCGTGCCGGAGGGCTCCGGCGACGTCTTTCACCGGCGGGCGCCGGCGCGGATCTCGCGGCCGATGTACACGAGCATTCCGCCGCCCGCCAGGACGGCCAGCCCGACCACGGTCGCCGTCCACACGTCCACGCCGGTCTTGGCGAGCTTGGCCCGCCGGGTGGGCTGGGTGGCGGGCGTCTGCTCGACCTTGGCCTCGATCTGCGTCTCGACGTCCCCGCTCGGCGTGGCCTCCGGCGTCGGAGCGGCGGTGGGCGAGGACGTGGGAGAGGACGTGGT
Organism: Nonomuraea rosea; assembly: GCF_039539705.1. Classification (NCBI taxonomy): domain Bacteria; kingdom Bacillati; phylum Actinomycetota; class Actinomycetes; order Streptosporangiales; family Streptosporangiaceae; genus Nonomuraea; species Nonomuraea rosea. Next base: position 94,808 of record NZ_BAABDQ010000043.1, read on the forward strand.
TGTGGGGGTGGACGTGGCGGTCGGGCCGCCGCTCCCGGTGAACGTGAGCGGGATCCGGACGTCCTGCGTCCTGTCGGCGCTGCGCGTGTGGTCCGCCCTGGTGTAGACGACGCACTTGACGCCGGCGGCCGTGCAGTCCGTGCCGATGTCGTCCTTGGGCTTCACACCGAGCCGGATGCTGAAGCCGCCCTTGCCGCCTTCCTCGGTGTACGGCATCGCGAGGTCCTTGCCGTAGTCGGGCGGGTTGGAGGAGATCCACTTGGAGCCGCCGCTGCTGCCGCTCATGTCGACGCCTCCCACGCAGGGAGTGGCGAGCTGGCCGGCGCCCTTGTCCACGCAGATGGCCACGTAGATGCCCTTGGCGAGGTCGTAGCCCTTGCCCGTGACGGTGATCTCCTCACCGGCCGGGTCCAGAGCGGCCTTCGACACGGTCAGGGTCTGGCCCTGCGGGCCCGTCGCCGACTCGTCCGCGGCCTGCGCCGGGCTCGCGAGCAGGGGCGCCGCGAGCGCCAGGATTCCCGCCGCGAGCAGCAGGCGGGTCACAACCACCACGTGGACACTCCCTTGTCGTGCATGTACATTGATCTCAACCTTGTTAGGTGAGCCTTACCTAAGTTCGCGCCGTGATTGGATCACCTTCCAAGGGAGAAAGTCAACATTTTGATGACATCACGTCATAAAGTGGCGGCCGCAGGGCTGCTGCTTCCCCTGGCACTCGCCCTCTCCCCCGTGCCAAGCGCCACCGGCGCGGCAGGCCAGCGGCTGACGGTCTCCAAGGCCGGCGGCCTGTCCTCCGAGGGGGAGACGATCACGGTCACCGGCTCGGGGTACGACGCGGCCAAGGGCGTCTACGTCGCCTTCTGCGTCCTGCCCAAGCCCGGCGAACTGCCCACTCCGTGCGGCGGCGGCGCCGACCTGTCCGGAGCGTCCGGCGCGTCGAAGTGGATCTCCTCCAACCCGCCCAAGTACGGCGACGGCCTGGCCCAGCCGTACGGCGACGGCGGAACCTTCACGGCGACGCTCAAGATCAGCCCGGTCATCGGCGTCGCGGCCGAGGGATCCCAGGTCTTCGACTGCCGTGAGCTCTCCTGCGGAGTCGTCACCCGGGCCGACCACACCCGCACCGCCGACCGTAGCCAGGACGTGTTCGTCCCCGTCACGTTCGGGGGCGGCTTCCCCGTCGGGGCGGTCGCCGCCGGGGCCGGCGGCGTGCTGGTGCTGGCCGCGGGCGCGGTGATCGTGGCGCGGCGGAGAAAGCCCGCATGAAGCTCACCTCATGGCTGGTGGCACTGGCCCTGGCCGTAACGGGTTGCTCGGCGGCCGCGCCGCCGCCCCCGCCGGCCGCCGCGGCGCCCGTCCCGCCGCTGGAGATCCTCCCCGGCACTCCCCGGCCCGACCTGCCGGCCGAGACGACCTCGGCGGACGGCAGGAAGATCACCGTCACCGACGTCTCCAGGATCCTGCCGCTCACCGGCGCCATCTCCGAGGTCGTCTTCACCCTGGGCCTGGGCGGGAACGTCGTCGGCCGGGACATCGCCGCGACGTTCCCCGAGGCCGCGCACCTGCCGCTGGTGACCCGCGCGCACGACGTCTCCGTGGAGGGCGTGCTGTCGCTGCGTCCCACCGTGATCCTGGCCGACCGGGACACCGGCCCGCCCGAGGCGATGACGCAGATCCGCGGCTCCGGCATCCCGGTCGTCATCGTCGATCCCGCGTGGAGCCTGCCCGAGGTGACCCCGCGCATCAAGGCGATCGCCCGCGCCCTCGGCGTGACCGGCGCGGGTGACCGGCTGGCCGAGCGTACGGAGGCGCAGGTGGCGGCGGCGCGGGCCAAGGCCCCGCAGGGCGCGGCACGGCCCCGGGTCGCCTTCCTCTACCTTCGGGGCACGGCCGGCGTCTACCTGCTCGGCGGCAAGGGGTCGGGCGCCGACTCCATGATCGAGGCGGCGGGCGGCGTGGACGCGGGCTCGGCGATGGGCCTGGCCAAGGCGTTCACCCCGATCACCACCGAGGCGCTGATCGCCGCCCGGCCCGACGCCATCCTCGTCATGAGCAAGGGCCTGGCCTCCGTCGGCGGCGTCGACGGGCTGGTCAAGATCCAGGGCATCGCGCAGACCCCCGCGGGGCAGCACCGCCGGGTCGTCGACATCGAGGACGGATCACTGCTCAACTTCGGTCCCCGCACCGCCCGCGTGCTGGAGACGCTGGTCGAACGGCTGTACACGACATGAGCACCGAGCAGCTCCAGCGCCCCCGTTCAGGCAGGCGCCGCGGCGTCGTGCTGATCACCGGGCTCGTGTGCGCGCTCGCCGTCATCTTCCTCACCTCGGGCGCGAGCGGCGCCTACCCGGCCGGCCCCGCCGACGTGCTCGGCTCCGTGCTGAGCCGGCTGGGCCTGGCGCGGAGCGCCCCGCTCGACCCGCTCACCGAGACCGTCCTGTGGGACGTACGGTTCCCCCGCGTGGTCCTCGGCGTGCTCATCGGCGCCAGCCTCGGCGTGGCCGGATCCCTGATGCAGGGCGTCTTCCACACCCCGCTGGCGGAGCCCGGCGTCATCGGCATCTCCTCGGGCGCCGCGCTCGGCGCCGTCGCGGCGATCGTGGCCGGGTTCACGCTGCTGGGCACCTGGTCGGTGAGCGCCGCCGCCTTCCTGGGCGGGCTGGTCTCGGTCGTCGGCGTCTACCTGGTCGCCAGGAGCCGCGGGCGGGCCGAGGTGATCACCCTGCTGCTGACCGGCATCGCGCTCAACGCCTTCACCGGGGCGGCCATCGGCCTGCTGACCTTCTTCTCCGACGACGCCGAGCTGCGCTCGATCACGTTCTGGAGCCTGGGGAGCCTCAGCGGCGCGAGCTGGCAGACGGTGCTCGCCGTCGCGCCGTGCGCCGCCCTGGGGCTGCTGGCCGCGCCTCGCCTGGCCCGGCCGCTCGACCTGCTGTCGCTCGGCGAGCGCTCGGCCCGCCACCTGGGCGTGGAGGTCGAGCGGGTACGGCTGGTCTGCATCGTCCTCGTCGCCCTGCTCAGCGCGGCCGCGGTGGCGGTGGCCGGCATCATCACGTTCGTCGGCCTGGTCGTCCCGCAGCTCATCCGCATGGTCACCGGCCCTGGGCACCGCGTGCTGCTCCCTGCCGCCGCGCTGGGCGGAGCGGTCCTGCTCACCGGCGGCGATCTGGTGGCCAGGACGGTCGCCGCTCCCGCCGAGGTGCCGCTCGGTGTGCTCACCGCGCTGATCGGCAGCCCGTTCTTCTTCTGGCTGCTGCTGCGTACCCGGGCTAAGCAGGGAGGCTGGGCATGACGCCCCAACGCCCCGCGGCGGGCACGGCCTACGCGAAGGTCCGTGCGGTGTGCTTCGGCTACGGCGGCACGGAAGTGCTGCGCGGCGTCGACCTCGACATCGTGGCGGGCGAGCTGCTCGCCCTCGTCGGGCCCAACGGCTCCGGGAAGTCCACGCTGCTGTCTGTCCTGGCGGGCGACGAGCGGCCGACGGCGGGAGCCGTCCACCTGGACGGGCGGCCCGTGGCCGAGTGGCCGGCGCGCGAGCAGGCGTTACGCCGGGCCGTGCTGCCTCAGCAGCCCACCCTGTCCTTCCCCTTCACCGTCGAGGAGGTGGTCATGATGGGCCGCGCGCCATGGGCGCGCACGCCTCAGGAGCGGGACGACGACGAGATCGTCGAGACCGAGCTGGCGCGCACCTCGACCGCCGGTTTCCGCGCCCGGTCCTTCGGTGCGCTGTCCGGCGGCGAGCGGGCCCGCGTGTCCCTGGCCAGGGTCCTGGCGCAGCGGGCGCCGATGGTGCTGCTGGACGAGCCGACGGCCGCGCTCGACATCCACCACCAGGAGGCCGTGCTGGGCATCGCCCGGGAGCGGGCGGCGCAGGGCGACGCCGTGGTGGTCGTGCTCCACGACCTGGCGCTCGCCGCCGCCTACGCCGACCGCGTGGCGGTGCTGTCCGAAGGCGTCGTGACGGCGTGCGGCCCACCGGCCGCGGTGTTCACCGAGGAGCTGCTCTCCCGCGTCTACCAGCACGCCGTCGAGGTGCTGCCACACCCCAGAACCGGGGTCCCGCTCGTGGTGGCCAGGCGATGAGGCTGCTGGCGGCCCGCGTCGCGGGGGCGTTCGGCGAGCTGGTGCTGACCTGCGGCGTGCTGCTGACGTTCTTCGCCGTGTACGGCCTGTACGGCGCCGACGGTGAGATCGAGCAGCAGCAGGCCCGCCTGGCCACGGTCTGGACCGCTCCCGTCCGGGCCGCCGCCGAGCCTGCTCCGGAGCCCGAACCGGTCAGCCGGATGCGCATCCCCAGGCTGAAGAAGAGCTGGGTGGTCGTGGAAGGCGTCTCGCAGAAGGCGCTCAAGCGCGGCCCCGGCCATTACCCGGAGACCGCGCATCCCGGCCAGGAGGGCAACTTCGCCGTCGCCGCCCACCGTATCCCGGCGTTCTTCTGGGACCTCGACCTGCTGCGCGAGGGCGATCCCATCGTGGTCGAGACGCGCAGCGCCTCCTACGTCTACCGCGTCACCCAGCGGCTCATCGTGACGCCGGAGGCGGTGGAGGTGCTGGACGCCCGGCCCGGCGAGCGGCTGCTCACGCTCACCACCTGCCATCCCAAGATGGCCAACTACCAGCGGCTGGTCATCCACGCCGCGCTCGACGAGAGCGCCGGGAAGGACGTCTGAGATGTACGCCTGGCTCTGGCGGCGCCTGCCCGGCGGGCCGGCCACCCGGCTGCTGTGCTGCGCCGTCCTGCTCGCGGCCGTCGCCGCGCTGCTCTGGTTCGTGATCTTCCCCTGGGCGGAGACCCTGCTTCCCTTCGACGACAGCGTCGTAGGGCCGACACGAGAAAGCTGAATCATGCGTGTACTCCGGGGCGTGCTCGCCTCGATGCTGGCCGCGGCGGCCTTGCTGACCGCTGCTCCACCGGCGAACGCCGGCACCGTTCCCATCACCGCCGGCACCCTGGATTGGGGCGTCAAGGAGAGGTTCCGCGCCTACATCACCGGCCCCATCGCCCACGGCGCCATCACCACCGGTGACGGCGCGTCCGGCAACGGCGACGGCACCTTCCGCTTCCCCCTGGCCAGCGGCTCCTACGACACGGAGCGGCGGACCGTCCTGCTCTCCTACACCGGCCAGGTCCGCTTCTCCGGTCATGCCGGAGCACTCGACCTGATCATCGCCAATCCGCAGGTGGCCATCGGCGACACCGGCAGCACCCTGTACGCCGACGTCACCAGCCTGCCGCTGGACGGCACCAAGCCGATCACGTACCCGGTCGTCGACCTTGCCGCCCTGACGCTCACCACCCCCGACGGCAGCACGTGGAAGGACCTGCCCGCCGCCCTGACGGCGGCCGGCGCGCCCGCCTTCGCCGACTTCTACGGCGAGGGCGAGGCGCTCGACCCGGTCACCGTCTCCTACGACGGCCCCGGCGGAGCCCCGGAGCCCGGCTCGCCCGCCCCGGTCCCCGAGGGCGCGGGTGGCGGCGGGCCGGGCGAGCCCGGCGAGGAGTGGACGCCGGCCGGCACGGTCAAGCACCTGTCCGAGCCCGTCTCCACCGGCCTCGGCGCGGGGATCACGAGCGTGGACGTCGACCAGGAACGCAACCGCGTGTACGCGGCGTCCGGCGGCAAGATCACCACGATCCCCGGCGGCGAGAGCACCGGCATCCCGGGCGCCCAGCACGTCCGCGTCGACTCCGCCACCGGCGACGTCTACGTGCTCACCGGACGCACCTACGCCCAGGCCGACGACCGGAGCACCGTCGCCCTGTGGCGATCCGACGGCGTCAAGCTCCTCGACCTGGACGCCACCTACGCCCAGGCCCTCACCCTCGACCTCGAACGCGACCGGATCTACGTGATCCACTACGAGGCGGGCTCCAATCTCGGCGACGCCAAGCTCTCCCTGCTCACCCGCGACGGGGACGCCTGGAAGCTCACCGCCACCGTGAACCGGCCGTACGCCGGGTCCGTGGCCGTCGCGCCGGACGGCACGCCGTACACCGCGGCCGGGGTCAAGCCCGGCGTCACCCGCCATGACCCGGCCACCCTGGCGCAGACCACGGTCGTCGAGGACGCCTATCAGCTCCTGGCCTTCGCACCCGACGGCACGCTCTACGCGGGCAGCCTCTTCGGCAACGTCGCCAGGATCACCCCGACGGGTGTCGAGACCTTCAGGACGGTCCTCTACCAGACCTCCATGGCCGTCAACCCGCGCACCGGCGACCTCTACGTGGCCCGCGCGCTCGGCTCGGACGTGCTGGTCTACCGGGACGGCGAACTCGTGGAGGAGGGCATCCCCGGCGGGACCGCCCGGTATGGACTCGCCATCGGCCCCGACGACAAGGTCTACGTTCCGGACAATGCCGAAGACCGCCTCGCCGTACTGACCCGCGCCCTGTCCCCCACGGTGACCGCGGACCCGCGCAGTGCCACGGCGCGCCGTGGCGAGCAGGTCACCTTCACCGCGGCGGCCACCGGCGTGCCGGACCCCGCGGTGGCCTGGCAGGTCAAGGCCGCCGGCGGGCAATGGGCCGACGTCCCCGGCGCGGCCGCCGCCACCCTGACCGTACGGGCGGACCAGGACGGGACGCAGTACCGCGCGGTCTTCTCCAACGCGGCGGGCCGCCTCGCCACCAAGGCCGCTCCGCTGAGCGTCGAGGGCGGCGGCACCGCCGTTCAGACGGTGGACGCGCAGGTGGTGGCGGGTCACCTGACGCTCAGCGTGGCCGGCGCCGCGGCCGCTCTGTCGGCCGCCCCGGCCGGTCAGACCGCCTCCGGGGCGCTCAACCCGGCCACGGTCACCGACCAGCGCGGCTCCGCGGCCGGATGGAGCCTGGTCGGCCAGGTCACGGACTTCACCTCGGCGGCCGGAGGCGCCATCCCGGCGTCGGCCCTGGGCTGGACGCCGAGCGCGGACGGCGCCGCCGCCCCGGGCCCGGGAGCCGACCTGAGCCGGGCCACGACGCTGTGCTCGGCCGCCGCCGGCGCGGGGACCGGCTCCTCCGCCTGTGCGGCCGGCCTCACGCTGACCGTCCCCGCCCAGACCCGGCAGGGCGCCTACACCGCCACCCTGACCTTGACCCTGTCATGAACGGCCCCGGCGCACCGGCTCCCGGTGCGCCGGCTCTCGGCTGCTCAGGTGAAGGCGAGCGTGACGGCGAGGACGGCGAGGAGTGAGCCCATGGCGATGCGCTGGGTGCGGAGCCAGGACGGGCGGGCGGACAGGAAGCCGGCGATGCCGCCTGCGGCCAGCACGATCGAGAGGTTGACCAGGAGGGCGACCGCGATCTGGATGCAGCCGAGGATGGCGCCCTGGAGCAGGATGTCGCCCCGGCCGAGGTTGATGAACTGCGGGATGATCGAGATGTAGAGCAGCGCGATCTTCGGGTTGAGCAGGTTGGTCATCAGGCCCATCACGAACAGGCGGCCCGGAGGGTCGGGCGGCACCTCCCGCGTCGCGAAGACGGACACTCCCCCGGGCTTGAGCGTCTTCCAGGCCAGCCACAGCAGATAGCCGGCCCCCGCGATCCTGATGACGGTCAGCAGCTCGGGGACCGCGGAGAACAACACCGCCAACCCGAGGTTGGCGCCCACCAGGTAGACGAGGAACCCCGCCGCGACCCCGGCCAGCGAGATGATCCCGGCCCGCCGCCCCTGGCTCGTGCTCCGGGACACGAGATACATCATGTTCGGGCCGGGCGAGAGCACCATTCCGAGTGCCACGGATACGACGCCGAGCACCGCGCTTTGTTCAATCACATTCCGACGCTATCGACGGTGCAATCTCGGTACAATACTTCAAATTGAACTCGGAGCAATCCTGTGTTTGGATGGCGGCGTGGAGGACTTCCGTCGGGTTGCCGACTCCATCGCCGCAGAGATCGGCGCCGGGCGGCTGCGCCCTGGTGACCGGCTGCCGCCGCAACGGGTCTTCGCCCGCCGGCATGGCATCGCCGACTCCACCGCCGCCCGTGTCTACAAGGAGCTGACGCGCCGTGGCCTGACCGTCGGAGAGGTCGGCCGCGGCACTTTCGTGCGGGCCGCCGACCCCCAGCCGGGACCGGCCCTGGCCGAGCCCGCGGGCAGCAAGATCGACCTTGAGCTCAACTACCCTGTCGTCCCCGAGCAGTCGAAGCTGCTCGCCGACGGCATCAGCCCGTTGCTGCGGGCCGACGTGCTGGAGTCGTCCATGCGGCCGGTCGGCGCGGCGGGCACCGCTCTGGCGCGCAGCGTCGTCGCCGGCCTGCTCGCGCGCGGAGAGTGGCGGCCGGATCCGGAGCGGCTGCTGTTCGCGGGCAACGGCCGTCAGGCGATCGCGGCGGCCATCACCACGCTGGTCCCGCCGGGCGCGCGGCTCGGGGTCGAGGCGCTCACGTACCCGGTGCTCAAGGGGATCGCGGCCAGGATCGGGGTCACGCTCGTCCCGCTGCGGCTCGACGCCGGAGGGCTGGACCCCGCGGCGGTCGAGGCCGCCGCGCGCAAGGCCCCGCTCAAAGCGATCTACGTCCAGCCGACCATGCACAACCCGCTGTCGATCAGCATGTCCGTGGAGCGCAGGGCCGAGCTCGCGGGCGTGCTCGCGCGCCTGGACGTGCCCGCGATCGAAGACACGATCTGGTCCTTCCTCCGTGAGGACCTGCCGCCTTTGGCCGCCTTCGCGCCTGAGCGCACGATCCTCGTCGACAGCCTGTCCAAGCGGCTGGCGCCCGGCCTGTCGCTCGGCTTCGCCGCCATACCGGGCCCCGCCGTCGCAGGCATGGCGGCGGCGTTGCGTTCTGGTGGATGGACGCCGATGCGGTTTGCGCTGGAGGCGGCCACCCGATGGCTGACCGACGACACCGCGCTGGCGGTGGCCCGCGCCAAGCAGCGGGACGCGACCATGCGTCAGGAGATAGCCGCACGTCACCTGGACGGGTTCACGATCCGCAGCGACCCGCGCTCCTACTACTGCTGGTGGGAGCTGCCCGCGCCGTGGCGGGCCGACACGTTCGTGGCCGCGGCCGCCCGGCACGGCATCGCGGTCACCCCCGCGGCCGCCTTCGCCGTCGGCCGCAACAGCACGCCGAACGCCGTCCGCCTCGGCCTCGCCTCACCGCCGCCGGACATCCTGTCCCGAGCTCTGGCCACCCTCGCGGGCCTCGCGCGCTCTGCACCGGACGACCTCGTCGCCGAGTGACCTGCTCCGAAGCTGTGAGCCAGATCATGTTGAGGTTGACCTAGGGTCAGGGTGGAAGCTCCTCGCAACGGCACGACGCCGACCGGACATCACCGTCTTGAAGGAGCGAACCACCATGTCCATCACCCTCTCCGAGCAGGACAAGAGCACCCTGCGGACCGCCGCGTACGGGGCCGTATCGCTGTTGGCCGCCGCCACCGGCTCGCCCCACAAGGCCGCCACGAACGCCACCGTCGCCCTGACGTCGGCGACCGGCCTGGTCGGGCATGTGCTCGCCGCGAAGACCAAGGACATCGAGCTGAACGGCAGGACCGTCGCCGAGCTCGCCGACCGGGTGCTGCCCGCCCTGACCACGGCCATGACGCTGCTCGGCGAGCAGGCCCCGGCCGAGGCCGGCAACTTCCGCAGGACCATCCTGCTCGCCATCGAAGCCGCCCAGACCCAGCCCAGCAGCACCGCGGCCGAGATGGCCCGCAAGATCACCGCCGCCCTCGACTCCGCCGGGCAGGATCGCCCGGAGCTGCGGAAGGCGATCGAGGAGATCGTCGAATCCGGCTTCCTCGGGGTGTCGCTGCGCGTGCACGACGAGCGCGGCGAATGGGCCGGCAGCGCCGGAGCGGCCGAGCTGGGCGAGAGCGCCAAGCCGCCGATCGACGGACATATCAGGATCGGCAGCAACACCAAGACCTTCACCGCGACCGTGGTGCTGCAACTGGTGGCCGAAGGCAAGGTCGAGCTCGACACCCCGGCGGCGCACTACCTGCCTGAGCTAGGGCTGGACGCGCGGATCACGGTGCGGATGCTGTTGCAGCACACCAGCGGGGTGTTCAACTTCAGTGGCGAGGTCTACGACGACGGGACGTTCGCGCCGGGGATCCCCATCCCGTACAGCACCACGGGCAGGGAATGGGTGGACGACCGGTTCAAGACCTACCGGCCGCAGGAGCTGGTGGAGCTGGCGTTGTCCAAGCCGGCGCGGTTCGAGCCGGGGACGGGCTGGAGCTATTCCAACACCAACTACGTGCTGGCCAGACTGCTGATCGAGAAGGTCACGGGCCGCTCGGTCGCCGAGGAGATGCGGCGGCTGATCCTGGGGCCGCTCGGGCTGACGGGCACCGTGCTCCCGGACGACTCACCGGAGATCCCCGAGCCGCACGCCCACGCGTACTACCGGTACGAGGAGGCCGGCGAGCAGAAGACGATCGACATCACCCGCCAGAACCCCTCCTGGATCTCCAGCGGCGGCGACATGATCTCGACCACCCGCGACCTGCACACGTTCATCTCCGCACTGCTGGGCGGCAAGCTCCTGCCGGCCCCGCTGCTGGCCGAGATGTGCACCCCGCACCCGACGGGCATCCCGAACATGGACTACGGGCTGGGAGTGTTCGTGGTGAGCACGGACGGCGGCACCCTCATCTCCCACAACGGCGCCGCCGTGGGCCACGCGGCGCTGATGTACAGCACACCCGACGGCAGCAAGACCCTGACCGCCGCACTGAACTGCGTGGACGACGCCGACCTGTCGATCGCCGTAGCATTCCAGAGCGCCCAGCAACGGCTACTCAACGAGGTGTTCCGCGGTGAGCCGGCTCAGCAGGCGGACTGAGCGTCAGGCAGCTCGGCCCGTCCATATACTCAAGAAGATGCGGAACGGGGTCACGATCGGGCAGGCGGCGGCCTTCGTCGGCGTCACCGTGAAGACGGTGCGGCACTACCACAAGCTGGGCCTGGTCGAGGAGCCTGAGCGCGACAGCTCCGGCTACCGGCGCTACGGATCGGCCGATCTGCTGCGGCTGGTGCAGGCCAGGACGCTGGCCGCCGCCGGGGTGCCGCTGGCCGAGATCGGGCCCCTGCTCGGCGCCGACGCCGCCCTGTTCGCCACCGCGCTCACCGACGTCGAGCGGCAGCTCACCGAACGGATCGAGGAGCTGACCGCGCGGCGTGACACGCTGCATCGACTCGCCGACGGTGACCGGGCTCTCCTGCCCGACCGCGCTGTGGCACTGCTGGAGCGGATGCTCGGCCTCGGATTCCCCGCGGCGGAGGTGGCGGCCACCAGGGAGGGCTGGGTGCTGGCCAAGGCGCTGGTCCCGGAAGGCTTCGACGCCTACCTCACCGATTTCGAGCACGCCCTCGAAGACACCGGGCTCGTCGCCCTGACCAGGCGCGCAGCCGAGGCCGCGGCCTGGGAGCCGGACGATCCCCGTATCGCCGAGCTCGCCACCGCCGCGGCCGACCACTACCTCGCCAACCCCGCACTGCTGAAGACCGTGACCAGCCTGCAAGCCCGCACCGAGTCCGCGACCCGGTACACGCTGATCGCCCACCACGGCGAAGAGCGGACGCCGACCGCGGCGCGGCTGGCCGCGCTCTTCGAGGCCAGGCTCCGCGCCGCCGGCATCCACATCCCCCGGCCGAACCCCCACTGACTTCGGGCTTCTCACGACTCCGTTGCCGGGGGCTGCAGTGCCAGGACGGCGAGGTCGTCACCGAACGCGACGATCAGCCGATCAGCCGACGCGACGGCGACGTGCGACACCGCGCCGGGCAGGTCCGCCTGCCGTAGCTGACGGCCACTGTCCAGGTCCCACACCGGACGGTGCGATCCGCGCTGCCGGTCACCACGACCGGGACGCCGTCCAGTGCGCTGATCGCGACCCGTGACGGGACGACCTACGTGTTCGAGAAGACCTCGGGGTCGTCGATCCGCTACGACCTGGGCAGTGAGCAGCCGCTGGTCGGCCGCAGTGCCCCGGACCTGCGTCTGGAGGACGGCACCCGTCTCGGCGACCTGCTGCAGGACGGGCGAGGCGGCGCGCTCGACTTCAGCACCGGCCGACGCCTGCACGGCTCCGCGACGGGCTGGGCGAGCCGGATCCGGTACGCGGCCGGTCCGGCGAGCAACGACCTCGGGTTCGGGGCCGTACTCGTCCGGCCCGACGGCGTGGTCGCCTGGGCAGGCGATCGCGACCCTGATCCGGCAGCCTTCGAGCAGGCCGCTGCCCATTGGTTCGGCCGAAGCAGCCATCCCTTACTACTGTGGGCGCCACCACGAGCTCGGCCGCAACCTACTGATCGACCTGTGTCCAGGCAGTTGATCGTCATGGTGGCTTCGGGCGAGGGGGTGAGGGCGACTGGTCCGCCCTGCCCCCGCGCCCGTAGGAGCCGGCAGTCCCAGGTAGCTCCCGTGCGATCGCAGTGATCAGGCGGCTTTGCCACGGGCGACGTGGAGGCTCATGTCGGTGAAGTCGACGGTGATGTTGTAGGGCTTCCAGAAGCAGTGGGAGAACCAGCCCATCGTGTCGAACCCTGTCCCGTACGGCGAAGGCACGTTGACCGGCTGGTTGGGGTTCGTGTAGCAGTAGACCTCCTTGGCGACGGCGTTGCCGAGGCGGATCTCCTTCGGGTAGCAGGGGTAGACGACGGCCGGGTGGCTTTGGGCGAAAGTCCCGATCTGTCGGTCGAGGTCGGTGCGGATCCCCAACTGCTCGCCCGTTTTCCCGCGCACGCCTGCGGCGATCTCGCTGACTCCGCCGAGGTTCACGCCCACCACCCCTGTGCGGGAGCCGGCGGCACCGGCGAAACTGCCCGTGCTGTGCAGGTATTGCTCACGGGCCAGCCACAACGGCAAGGACTCGGCGCCCGCCTTGGTGGCGGCGGCGCGTGCCTTTTTGGCCGTTGCGGCGGTTCTGGGGCGCAGGATCAGTTGCCGGCCCGCGTAGTCGAAGGTGGTCAGCAAGTGATAGAAGACCCACGTGCCGATCAGGCCGTCGCTGTCGGTGTCGACGTCTTCGCCCGACTCCGTCGCCGACCAGCCCACCGGGACGTTGCGCAGTTCGATGCCGCCCAGCTTGAAGGACTCCAGTATCCCGTAGTACGCCCAGATGGTGCCGTCCTCGTAGTCGATCTTCTGACTGGCGACGGGGCTCAGCCCGGCCTCCTTGGCCACCGACGCGCGCATGCTCAGGTTCGGGGCGCCGGTGTAGAACGTGAAGCGCTTCGTCGGTCCGCTGTTGACCGAGGCCTCGACCAGCGGGCTCGGGTCCATCTGCTGGAAGGGCAGCCGCGCGATGTCGCCGTGGACCTGGTACGCCGCGCCGCGGACTGCCGCGAACCACTTGGCGTAGCTGTCCTCGCCGGCCGCTTTCCAGTGGGGTGCGGAGAGGGCGAACTTGTCCTGCCGGATGTAGCAGTCGGCCAGGAAGTAGTTGGCGTCCTTGTCGTCGGGGGCCAGCGCGATGGCCATCTTGAGGTATTTCTCGGCGTCGGCGAACTTGTTGCCCAGAAGCCCCACATAGCCGCGCCGGCGGGCCGCGTGCAGGTTCTTGGGATCCTTCTTCAGGATCTCCTCGTACGCGCGACCGGCCTCCTCGAACTCCCCGGCTTCGAACAGCGCGTCCGCGTCACCGCTGCCGGCCAGCGCGGTGGCCGGCCCGCCCAGCAGCGGCACCGTCGCGGCGGCACCGGCCAGCACGACGGCACCCCGCAATACCGAACGCCGGTCCCATTGCCTGTCATCAGCCACATCTGCTCCTTTTCGTGATCACCTTCGCCGTGACTTTCTGTCCGGGCGGCCGGGCGGCCGGCGCGTCTCGCCCTGCTTGATGAGGGCGACGCCGTGGTGCCGGGGCCGTACCGTGTCGTCCCGATGCGGGCGGCCGGATCGCTTCGCAGCGCCCTCCGGCACTCGCCCGCCGACCGACGTCGTCCACTGTCGGCCAGCCGTGTCCCCGCCTCGTCCGCGCCGTGTCATGGCCGTGTCACGGCCGCAACCGACGGTGGCAGCCGTCGACGAGCTGGACGGCGATGAGGGCAGGATCGTCATCGTCATGGCCGCCAGGCCTGGGCGGTCCGTATCAACGACGCGAGAGGCTGGCAGCGAGTCGCTCCGCCGCTGCCAGCCTCTCTTCTCCCCCGTCCGGATCCGACGGCCGAAATCCGGACGAGGCGCGGGCCGCGTCCGCAGCTCCCCGGAAAGAGGTCAGTTGTCGCGCGTCCAGGCCGGCATGATCCGCACGTCGCGGAGTCGCCAGCCCGCCGGCGTCCGTACCGTGGCAGAAGTCAGTCGCAGGCCGCCGGTGAAGTGGGGGGCTTGGCCGTCGCGGTAGTAGTACACGATCGAGTTCGCCGAGGCGGCCGCCTGGTCACCGTCGACGTTCACCAGCAGGTCAGTGGTCGTGTGCTGGGCGTGCTGCCCCTCGACCTCACCCTGCCGCATGAAGGCGACGACCTTGTCGATGCCGTGGAGTTCGCCCCCACGAGGCGAGTGCACCACCACATCGTCGGCGAAGACGGTGCCAGCATCCTCCCACCGCTCCTCGTCGAGCAGGAGCGCGAAGCGGGTGAACAGGTCGGCGATCTCGATACGGTCGGCGATCAAAGTATCGGTGGACATGGCGTCCCTTTCGTTGGTGACTCCAACATTGGCGTCGCCAACTATACACAGACTCGTTGGCTGCGCCAACGATGTAGGGTGGCTGTCGTGGAAGAGACACCCGCACGACTGGCCGCGACGCCGAGCTGGCTGCTCACCCAGCTGGCGGTGCACGCCCACCGGTTGTCGTCCGACGGCTTCGGCGAAGTGGGTGCGCGTGGATACCACTTCCGCATCCTGGCCGCGCTGGACGAGTTCGGGGTGGCCAGTCAGGCCGAGCTCGGCCGCCGGTGCAACATGGACCGCAGCGACGTCGTGGCGGCGATCAACGAGCTGGCCGAGCAGGGCCTCGTCGAGCGGACGCCGGACCCGAACGACCGAAGGCGCAACATGGTGACCCTCACCACGGCGGGTGATCGGCAGCTGCGGCGCATGGGCCGGGCACTCGACAAGGTGCAGGACGAGCTACTCCGGCCGCTTCCGGCCGAGGACAGGCAGACCTTGACCCGCCTGCTCACTCAACTGCTCACGCACCACCAAGGAGGGTGAGCATCGGCCGGCGGTGAGCTGGATGTCCGCCAGGAGGACGAGCGGCCTTCGCCCACCTTCGCCGATGCACCACCGCCGCGCAGCGGTCTCAGATCTGGTTCTCGCCGCCATCGACGTACAGGTTGGCGCCGATGATGAAGCTGCTGTCGGCGCCGGCGAGGAAGGCCACGGCGGCGGCGACCTCCTCCGGGCGCCCCATCCGGCCCATCGCGACACCGGCGCCCAGGTTCGCTTTGGCGGCGGCCGCGTTCTCCTCGCCGAAGAGCTCGGTGATCCCGGACGTGTCGATCGGCCCCGGCGAGATCGCGTTGACGCGGATGCCCCGGTCCTTGAGTTCGTTCGCCCACGTGCGCGCGAAGGACCGGACGGCCGCCTTGGACGCCGAGTACACGCCGAAAGCCGCCGCACCGTGCTCGGCGGCGGTGGAGGCGTTCAGGATCACCGAGGCGCCGTCGTTGAGCAGCGGCAGCGCCTTCTGCACCGTCAGGAGCGTGCCCTTGACGTTGACATCGAAGATCCGGTCGTATTCCTCCTCGGTGGTCTGTTCGAGCGTCGCGAAAGCGGCGGTGGCCGCGTTCGCGAACAGTACGTCCAGGCCCCGGCCGTGGTCGCGGACCGTGGCGTACAGCCGGTCCAGGTCGGCCGGATCCGTGACGTCACCCGGTACGGCGGTGACCGCCGGGCCGAGGATCTCGACGGCCTCGTCCAGCTCGGTCTTGCGGCGGCCGGTGATGAACACGTGCGCCCCCTCGGCCACCAGCCGCGCGGCGGTGGCCCGGCCGATTCCCCGGGTGCCGCCGCCGGTGACGACAGCGGTCTTGCCTTCCAGACGACCCATCTCGAAACCCCTCCCAATTCTGTTCCAGTCGGTACAGAACGAGACGATAGCACTTCCGTTCCGATCGGTACAGAAGGAGTATGATCGGGAGCGTGGAGAGCATGCGAAGTGCGCCGATAGGCCGGCCGCGAGGGTTCGACGCCGACGAGGCCCTGGAGCGGGCCATGGTGCTCTTCTGGGAGCAGGGTTACGAGGGCGTCAGCCTCACCGACCTGACCAGCGCCATGGGAATCGCGAAGACGAGCATGTACGCGGCGTTCGGCAACAAGGAGGAGCTCTTCCGCAAAGCCCTGCAGCGTTACGCCGAAGGCCCCGCCGCGTATGCGGCCCGGTCGCTGGAGGAGCCGACCGCCCGGGAGGTGGCCACGGCCTTCCTCACCGGCTCGGTCAGGGCGTCCACCCGGCCCGGCTGCCCCGCCGGATGCCTGGCCGTGCAGGGCTCGCTGGCCGCCGGCGACGCCGGACGGGCCACCCGCGATGTCCTGTCCGCCTGGCGCGACGAGGGTCGTTCACACCTGCGCGACCGGTTCCAGCGGGCCGTCGACGAAGGCGACCTGCCGGCGGCCGCCGATCCGGCGCTGCTCGCCCGATACCTCATGACCGTGGCCAACGGCATCGCCGTCCAGGCCGCCGGCGGCGCCGGCCGCGACGAACTCCAGCGGGTGGCTGACGCGGCCTTGCGCAACTGGCCGCCTGCCTGACGACTGCCGCTCTCGCGGGCAGAGGACCGGACCAGCCGGTCCGCTCCGACCGTGCTGCGGTGGCTCCATGTCACCGGAGCCACCGCAGCACGACCTACATCCCGGTTAGTCTCCGGCCATCACGGTGAAGGTGAATCCCGCACTCGTCGTACGGCGCAGCGGAATGTCGCACTTGATCCGGCGCCGCACCTCGTTCCTGCTGAGGCCGAGTCCCTGCGCGATGAGCCGCTCAGGGCGTACCGGCACCGGATCCTCGAAGACGACCTCCACCTGGACCGGCCACTTCTCGCCGAGCCCTGCCGACGGGGCGTCCAGCCGCCAGGCCTCCGTCCAGTCCAGGGTGAAGCGGTTGCGCCGGGCGAGCAGCGGATCCAGCAGCGTGGACGCCACCAGCTCCGGATCGTTGGCGTGGTAGCCGTCGAGCTCGGCCGGATCGAAGGATCCCACCGGCGTTCGCTCGTACACGCTGAGCTTGCTCGTCCGAGCGCAGGACACGCAGCGGACCAGCAGCCACACGTCCAGCAGCTTGCCGTTGGCGTTGATGCGGAACCTGCCCTCGGCGGTGGTGGCCGACTCCGACGGGCAGTCCACGCACCGCAACGTAAGCAGCGGCAGCCTGGTCCGGCGAACGACCCAGGGCAGCACAGTATGAGGTTGTGAAGACATGATCTCTCTAGACCTGACACGAGGCCGATTACGCGCGGCCTCAAACGCTGTATGACCGGGCGCACATGGGCAGCCCGGCGGAGCCGGCGAGAGAGCCGGCTTGAAGGTGAGCGAAAGAAGGTGTCAGGTCTAAAGAGCAGGCGGGGTCACGCGGTTCGTCCTCTGTCCTCACGGCGACGGGGCCGCAGGCAACGTACGAGATCTCGCAAGGAAAGCTCAACCGGTTTTTCGCGCCGGCGGACCCGGTGCGGGAATGTCGGTCCCCGTGGGCACACTCCCCTCATGCCCGATGAGCCCCTCGAACTCGGCGAGATCGCGCCCTCCGACCACCACGTCCACCGCGCCACCATGGCCGGGGCCGGCTTCCTGGCCATCACCAGGCGGCTGCCCGCACTCATCGTCCAGGCGTTTCGCATGGCCTGGGAGGCCAGCCCGCGCGACACCCTGACCACCGTCTCGCTCAACCTGCTGGGCGGGGTCGTCACCGCGTTCGGCCTGCTGGCCACCACCGGCGTGCTCACCGCGCTGTTCAGCGAGGGGCCGACCCCTGACAGAGTGCTGGCGGCGCTGCCCAACCTGGTCCTGGTCGGCGCCGCCGCGGTGGTCCGCACCCTGCTGCAGGCGGGCGCCGGCTGGGCCGAGGCGCGGCTCAGCCCGCAGATCGAACGCGCTTCGGAGGCGCGGATGTACACCGTGACCAGCCGGGTCGAGCTGGTCGCCTTCGACGACCCCGAGTTCCACAACGGCCTCGTGGCGGCGGCCGGCGTCCTCGGCGTCCTGCATCCGGTGCTGCTCCCGCTGCTCCTGCTGGCCGTGCTGCCCGACTCATGGGCCGCGGTCCGCAGCGCGCGCCAGCGATATTCGACCGTGTACGGGCTCGGCCCGGCCCGCCGCCGCAAGTGGATCATCGCCGAGCTGCTGGCCGACCGAGAGCCCGCCGCCGAGGTCCGCGCGTTCACCATGCGGCGCTTCCTGCTGCGCGTATACGACGCGGTGGCCCGGGCCGAGCAGGAGGAGATGCTCAAGCTGGTCAGACGGCAGACGCTCACCCGGCTCATCGGCAACGCCCTCGGCGGCGTCGGCAGCGCCGTGGTCTACGCCGCCCTCGGCGCGCTGCTGCTGCTCGGCGCGATCCCCCTCGCCGTGGCCGGCACCGCCGTTCTCGCCATCCGTTCGAGTCAGAGCTCGCTGTCCAGCCTGATGTACACCACCAACAGCCTCTACGAGCAGGGGCTCTACTTCACCGACTTCCTGCAGTTCTGCGCCGACGCCGAGCGACGCCTGATCCCGCCGCGCCCGCTGCCCGCGCCCGAGGGCTTCGACCGCATCACCGCCGACGACCTGACCTTCACCTACCCGGGCGCGGGGGAGCCGGCCCTGCGCGGGGTGTCCGTCGAGATCAAGCGGGGCGAGGTGATCGCGTTCGTCGGCGAGAACGGCTCAGGCAAGACCACCCTGTCCAAGATCCTCGCAGGCCTGTACGAACCGGACACGGGCACGGTCCGCTGGGACGACACCGACCTGCGCCAGGTCAGCCCGGAGGACCTGCGCACCCGCACCGCCGTGATCGCCCAGGACCACACCCGCTGGCCCCTCACCGCCCGCTACAACATCACCATGGGCACGGACAAGGGCGAGCCCGCCCTGGTGTCGGCCGCCGCCGTGGCCGGGGCCGACCAGGTCATCGACACCCTGCCGCACGGCTACCGCACCCTGCTGGACCGCCGGTTCAAGGACGGTCACGAGCTGTCCGGCGGCCAATGGCAGCGCATCGCCGTCGCCCGCGGCTTCCACCGCGACGCCGACCTGCTCATCTGCGACGAACCCACCGCGGCCCTCGACGCCCGCGCCGAACACGCCCTGTTCGAACGCATCCGTGACCACTCCGACGGCCGCACCGTGCTGCTCATCACCCACCGCCTGGCCAGCGTGCGCCACGCCGACCGCATCTACGTCCTCGACCACGGCAAGGTCGTCGAGCAGGGCGACCACGAGACGCTGCTCACGCTCGACGGCCTCTACGCCGACCTCTACACGCTGCAGGCCAGCGCCTATCGGTGAGCTACGGCGCTGAGCCTCCAGAGCCGGGTGACGGCCGTAGCCAGGCCGGCCAGCGCCGCGACCACCAGCGTGATCGTCAAGGGTGCGGGGAAGTAGGTCATCTGGCTCCAGGTGACCTCTCTCCCGTTGCTGATGAGCGAGATCAGGTCCGGGTACGCGGCCAGCACCGCCGCCGGCAGCAGCATGGGCACGAGCCGCAGCCCGGCCCGCCACCACGCGCGGCCCCGCCGGGCGGCCCACCGCCGGGCCCGCAGCACCCCCAAGACGCCCAGCCCTGCGGCGACGGCCGCCATGGCGGCCAGCACCAGCTCGAACGTCTGCCGGTCGCCCCCCAGCGGCTCCGGCGTCCGGCCCTCGCTCAGGGCCGTCAGCCCGAGCATGACGGTGTAGGTCTCGTCGGTCAGCGCGGCGCTGTTCGCCATGACGGCGAAGCCGTAGCCGGTCTTGGGCGAGACGGCCTCCACGGCGGTGTAGGTGAACAGGTTCCCCGAATGGGTGAGCTGCCCGGTGTCCTCCTCGACGCCCCAGCCCATCCCGTACGGACGGATCGCGGTCGGCGTGTGCATGGTCTTCAGGCTCTGCCGCTTGACCAGCGGGCTGCCGTCGCCCGTCTGCGTGATCAGCCATTTGCCCATGTCGGCGGCGGTGGTGATGACGCTGCCCGCGCCGCCGTCGTTCAGGAATCCGGCGAGCTCGGGCCGGGGCAGCCAGGCCCCGAAGACCGAGTTGTAACCGTCGGCCGGCCTGACCACCTGGTCGCTGACCGCGCTGCTCCTCATGCCGAGCGGGCCGAAGATCCGCTCCCGCATGAAGTCGCCGAACCGCTGACCGCTCGCGACCTCGACCAGCCTGGCGGCCAGGTCGTAGTTGACGTTGCAGTACTCCCAGTGGGTGCCGGGGCCGGCGGCGAGCCACGAGCCGGCCAGCCGGGCGGTGTAGCCGTCCAGCGAGGTGGCCTCCTCCAGGGAGGCGATGTCCACCGTGGTGTCCGACAGGCCGGAGGTCTGGTTGAGCAGCTGCCGCACGGTGATCCGGGCCGCGCGCGGGTCGGCCATGGCGAAGCCGGGCAGTTGCCCGGCCACCGGCTCGTCCAGCGCGATCTTCCCGCGTTCCACGAGCGTCATGACGGCCATCGCGGTGAACGACTTGCTGACCGAGGCCACGCGCATCGGGGTGTCCTCGGTGATCGGGCGTCCCTCGGAGTCGCGGCCGTAGCCGGCCGCGTGCACGACCTCGCCGTCATGGGTCACGACCACGGACATGCCGGGCAGGCCGGTCGCCTCCATCGCCTGCCGGAGGTAGGCGTCGATGGTGCCGGGCGTCAGCTGCGGGGCCGGGGCGAGGGTGAGCGCCGCCGTGAGGCCGATCAGCAGGGTCTTCACTGGTTTCTCCGTTTCGAGGGGAACGCGAAGAAACCTAGAGAGGAACGACCCCTTTCCGGATCGGCCGACCGTCCAGAAGCACCCCTGACGAAAGTCAGGTGTATGCCCTGCGCCACGGACGCGATCAGGGGGCGGAGTCCGTCCAGCCGTGGAACACGTGGATCACGTTCGAGCCGGCGCCGACGATCCGGTACGGCTTGGCGAAGTCGATCGGCGCCGCCTTCAACGGTGCGCGGGGCGCGAGGGCGACGGAGATCCGCGCCCCCGAGATCACCGGCTTGGCCGCGACCGTCACCTCGTCGTTCCGGCCGGTCTTGGCGTTCTCCGCCGCCCACTGCAGGGTCCACGCGCCCTTGGTACCGGTGAGCGACACGATGGCGGTCTTGCCGTCCTGTTCGATGGAGACGGTCCAGGTGCTGCGGCTGTTCCCCTCAGAGGGGGCGCTCGCGGGGATGGCGCCGGCGGTGGTGAACTCGGCGGTCGCGCCCTCCTGATCGCCCCGCACCACGGCGCTCACGAGATCCGCGTACGCGGACGCCGCGCCCGCGTGCGAGCCGGCCTTGGCGTCGCCGCGTTTGTCGTGGATGGAGGCGCTCTGCGAGCCTGAGGGCGGAGGCTGGGGGATGGTGCACTTCAGGTCCGCTCGCGTGGTCCGGCCCTGCTTGACCGTGACCGTGGTCGAGCAGGTCCCCGCGCCGATCGAGGTTTGGAGGCGGTAGCCGCCTTGGGGTAAGGCGAAGCGGAACCCGTTCTGCTCGGAGCGTTTGCTGGTGATGCGCCGGCCCTTGCCGGTGAAGACCTCGACCAGCCCGGGACGGTAGCGGTCCGCGGCCGACAGGCCGGGAGAGGGCCCGCCGAGGTAGACGATGCCGCCGACGATCACACCGGTGCCCGTCGTGGTGGGGCGGTCCTGAGCAGCCGCGGACGCGTCCGGGTCTGCCGACTTGCCGGGTTTCGTGGCTGTGTCGTGAGGTTCGTCGTCCTCGGCGTGGGTGACGAGGTTCGGCGAGGGCTCCAGGGCGGCGCTCGGCGACGTCTCGCCGGTGGGCGCCTGGGCCCCTGTCGAGGGCGGCGTGCCGGTGTGAAGCAGGTTCCAGGCCAGTGCCGTTGCGATCGCCGCGGCGATCGCGCCTCCCGCCAGCAACACGCCTCGCCGGGGGCGACCTGCCCTCCTCGGGTCTCCGCCGGATTCCGTGCCAGCGGTGGCCGGAGCACGATCCGGTGCTCGGAACCCTGTGCCGGCTTCCGTCCCGCCGATGAGCGCGGGTCCCGCTTCCAGGCTGCCGACGAGCGCGCGGGCCGCCGCGGCCAGGGCGGCGGCGCTCGGCCATCGATCCGCCGGGTTCTTGGCGAGGGCCCGCATGACGATCTCCGCGACACCGGCCGGGACGTCGTCCGGGAGTGGCGGGGGCGGATCGTGCAGGTGCTGGAGCGCGATCGCGACGGCGTTCTCGCCCTCGAAGGGCACTCGCCCCGCCAGGCACTCGTACGCGACCACGCCCAGCGCGTACACGTCCATCGCCGGCGTGGGCGGGGAGCCTTCGGCCTGTTCGGGGGCGCAGTACGTGGCGGTGCCCAGCACGATGCCCGAGGCGGTCAGCTTGTGCCCCTCCAAGGTTCTGGCGATGCCGAAATCGGTCAGGGCGACCGTTCCGTCGGGCCGGATCATGAGGTTGCCGGGTTTGACGTCCCGGTGCACCACGCCGGCCTCGTGCACCGCCTGGAGCGCTTCGGCGGCCTGCGCGACCAGGTCTGTCGTCGCGCCGGCGGCGATCCGCCCCCGGCGGGAGAGCAGCAGGTGCAGCGGCTCACCGTCGAGAAACTGCATGACCAGGTATGGGGTGCGCCCGCCGGTCGTCTCGGCGATCCCGAAGTCGAACACGCTCACCACGCCGCGATGGTCGATCGTGGCCATCGAGCGGGCCTCGGCCTGGAACCGGACCGCGAACTCGGGGTTGTCGGCCAGCGCCGCACGTATCGTCTTCACCGCGACGACCCGGGCCAGCAGGGTGTCCTGCGCGCGCCAGACCTCGCCGTGCCCGCCGCTGCCGAGCCGTGCCAGCAGGCGATACCGGCCCCCCAGCAACGAATCCTGAGTGATCACTTTATAAAGACGTCGCCAGCGCGTCGTCGGTTCGGAGATCCACGCAATCGGTGTGGCAGGGTGTCCCATGTTGGACAGCAGCGGTATCTGGCGGTTTCCCGCGAGCGGCGGAGGATGAGCGGTGGGCGGCCGTGGAAGAAGCCGCCTCCCGCCGGTAGGAAACCGCGATGAGCAGCGATCGTTATCCGGCAGGCGGCCTCGCGCTGCTCGAAGGGTGTCTCATGACCGCAACCCGCCCAGCCCTGCCCAACGCCACCACGCCGGAGTTCCAGGCCGAAGCGCTCGCCGAAGCCAACGCCTACCGGGCCAAGCACCATGCGCCGCCGATGGTCATGGACCCCGAGCTCAACGCCTACGCGCAGGAGCGGGCCGCCTCCCGCTCCGAGGAGGAGATGCTCAAGGCCGGACACACCGGCCTGCGCACGCAGACGGGCGAGAACATCTTCTGGGGCGGCGACGCCGAGGCTCTGCCCGGATCGGCAGCGGTCAAGAAGTGGTACGACGAGATCGCCGCCTACGACTTCGCCGCCGCCAAGTTCTCCTCCGGCGCCGGCCACTTCACCCAGCTGGTCTGGAAGGCCAGCACCAAGGTCGGCATCGCACGCGTAGCGGGACAGCCAGGTGAGTACTTCGAGACGTACATCGTGTTCGTCTTCGAAGCGCGCGGGAACATGCAGGGCGCCTTCGCGGACAACGTCCTGCCCACCTGAGCCCACCAGGCCGACCGGGGCCGGGCGAGCACTCGCCCGGCCCCGGCGGCACGCGAAGCTGACGCGATCACAACTGTGCGATCGCGGCCTGGAGGAAGTCGTCACGCCGGAGTGTGGCGTAGGGGCTGTAGGACTCGGTAGGCGTGTTCAGGGCAGCAACGGCGTCCCAGTAGGGAATGTCGCCGGCCCGCGCGCCGCTGGCTCGTTCCCAGCCCTCCAACACGTGTCCGGGGGCGTCGTCGTCGTAGCAGATCGCGACTTGTTTACGCAGCTCACCGAGGTCAACGCCAGGATGGCCGACGCCGGCGGTCTTCCAGTCGATCAAGACGTACGCCCCGCCGGCAAGCACCGTGTTGCCGGGCCACACATCGCCGTGCACGAACACGACCGGCGCCTCTGGAGCCTTGATCGACTGGACTCGTTCGTCGGCCAGGTGGAGCAGTGCGGTGGTCGGCATCCGGCCGTCTCGGCGGTCTTGGGCGAAGTCGTCAACCGCGATAGGGCGGGGCCGGAACGGGAGCCGCGGTTGCGGATCGAGGATGACGGTGTGGACCTGGGCGATCGCGGCGCCTGCCGCCAAGAGCAGCTCAGCGGAAGGTGCGGCGGGCCACGTGCTCGTCCCGGGCACGACGCTCTCCAAGCTTGCCGGCGTCCCGGCCGCGCGACCGTCGAGATCGGCCGCGAGCAGGCGGGGAGCCGGCAAGCGGTGCTTCTCGGCGACGGCCAGCGCCGCTGCGTTCGTCGCGATCTGATCGGGCCCGATCCGGCTGCTCGGGAACCGAAGGACCGCGGAGAATGCCGACCCGTCGGATGCCGTCAGATCGATCCGCCACGGGCTTTCCCCGCCGTGCAGGGAACGAACGGCACTGACCGCCATCCGGCCGCCCAGCTCTGCCTCGACCCAAGCGAGCAGCGGCTCCGTGAGACCTGGACCGCGCTGGTTACCCTTCCCGCACTGGACGAATGTGATCCAAGCAGGGGTAGCTGTCAAGCTAGATCGGGAAGCGGCCACGGCGGATGCGCCAGTGGCGGCCGGACTTCAGGTGGTCGACGATCGCGCGCTGGAGCACGGTGCGGCGCGGCAGCTGGTCGAGCGGCGTGGTCAGGGTGCGGAACACGAACCGCAGCACCTCGACGTTGGCGTCCTGCCCTTCCGGCTCCTCGTAGGGCTCCAGCTCGAACCTCCGCTGGAACCGGATGATGTTGGAGTCCGCGGGCAGGTATTCCAGCAGTTGCGGATCGAGCAGCCATGAGCCGCAGGAGAACGCCGTGTAACGCTCGTCGGGAAAGTGCCGTGGGAAGAACGCGCGGGCCTCGTCGAGCGACGCCTCGACCGTCTCCGGGCTCATCGGCCCAGACTCGGGGATGTGCAGGTCGATGGCGGTGCCACCGCGCTGGTGCTGCAGCCGGCCCAGCTCGTAGATGCTGCCGCGCGCGTGCAGCGTCAGCCAGCTCTGCATGACCGGCCAGCCCTCGCGGTGCATCCGCCGGTCGATCACGAGGTTGCGGCCCAGGTCCGCGAGGGTCGCCCACGACACGGCATCGGCGATGCCGTGGTCGCCGTGGTAGCTCATGACGACGTCGACCAGGGCCAGGTACGCGTACACGTAGAGATGCCGCCAGGCGGGGCCCCGCTCGCGCGGCAGCTCAGGACCGGGTGGCAGCCAGCCGTGGCCCCCGAGATCGGCGCGGACCAGGGCGATCGACCGGTCGAGGAGCCAGCGCAGCTCCGGGGTCCACAGCGGAGAGCCGGGGTCGGGCCAGCCCGCCATGATCTCGGCGGCGTCGTCCGGCCGCACCGCGAGCCGGTCGAGAATCGCGGGCGCGCCGGCCTTGGCGGGCAACGGAGCCGAGGGCAGGTCGCCGGCGAGCCGGTGCACGCGATCGACGTCCTCGACGGGTACGCCGAGCCGGGCGGCGGTGTCGTCCAGATCCACGCGGACGATCCTACGATCACCGGCTACGCCATGGATACGCGACCAGGCTCTCTCGCTGGAGTCGATCGGCGCTTCCTTCTCCCCACGCACCCTGAGCGCTTAATGGGTTGCCGGCGCTTCGCCCGGGGCGCTGAAATGTCGCGATGAGCACGGAAAGCAGAACGGAAAGCAGCACGGCGCCGCCGGCTCCCCGCCTCGCCGGCGTCCGGTCCCGCTGGCTCAGCGCCGCGACCGCCGCTCTCCAGGGCGACCGCGGGGTGGCCGGGGCCGCCCTGGTCGGGTCGTTCGGCGCGGGCCGGGCCGACGACTGGAGCGACATCGACCTGCTCGTGTTCGTGGACGACGCGCAGCTCGACGCTTACGCGGCGCCCGGCCGCCTCCCTTCGAGCCCCGGGACGTTGACGGCGGCCTTCGACGCCCGCCACAACGGCCCGCGTGGCACCAGAGCACTCGCCCTGCACTACGTCATCGACGGGCTCCCGCTCTGGGTCGACTGGCACATCCACCCGATCTCGCGGGCCGGCTGGCCCGCCGACAGCGCGGTCATCCTCGACCGGCAGGGCTTCGATCGGCTCCCGGCCACCTTCTCCGATCTGCTCAGCACCGGCGAACACGAGCCGCCGACCCTCAAGCGGCCCATCGAGCACCAGATGGCGCGGCTGGCGATGATCCCGATCGCGGGCAAGCAGATCGCCCGCCGCTCGCCGGAGACGGCCCGGATGATCGAGCTCCTCGGCGGCCCCTACGCGCCCGGCGCCTCCTGGCAGGATCACCTCGCCGCCCTGCGCGAGCTGCTGGCCGGGTTCGCGGCGCTCGGCCTGCCCGACAGCGTCGCCGCTGGGCACGCCTACCTCGACCTCGTCAAGGAGACCCTCGACTGAGGGAGCCGGATCCGCCTCGGCCTCATGGCACGCTTTTTGCCAGCATCGCGGTTGGGCGATGCCAGGATCGGGCTAACTACGCCCTGTGATCGAGCGGCTACGAGCCATCCTCGCCGTGGCGGAACAGGGCCCGGAGCCTCGTACGCCCACGGCCTGCGACCGGACCCGGCCATGGTGAACATCCGGGTCATGAACTGGAACATCGAGCAACTCAGCGCCAAGAAGCTCAACATCGCCGGCCTGGCCACCGCCATCGCGCGGACCATCGCCGTCGCGAATGTCGACATCGTCCTGCTGCTCGAGGTGCGCCTGACGAACGTCAACACCGCGATGACGACCCTGTCGAAGGCGCTCAACGCCGCCGAGCCCGGCGCGGCCGGCAACAACTGGCGCGGGTACTTCCTGTCCTGGCCGACGGGGCGCGAGTGCTACGCGGCTCTCATCCGGAACCTCGACCTGATCAGGCCGGTGGTCGTCTCGTCGGGACCGATCGGGACGGTGGCCGTACCGCTGAGAGACCTCAGGCGGAACGTGTTCAAGCTCTGGCCCAGCGCCAACTGGGCCGCGACCGCGTACCCGGTGGCCGCCGCCCGGCCCGCCCTCCCGCTGTGCGACGTGTTCTTCACGCGGACCCGTGGAGTGAAGCGCGCACGGTTCGGCGGCCAGACGATCGCCAACGGCGGGTACGCGCTCGGATACGGCTTCAGGTTGCCCGCTCTGGCGATGTTCTGGATCCACACCGCCGCCGGCGACTACCTGGTGCCGTTCGTCGTGTGCCACTACGCCGCGATCCGTGGCGCCAAGCAGCGAAACGTCCTCGGACAGGGCCAGGTCGCCCAGCTGAACCAACTGCACATCGCCCAGCTGTTCAATGACAACCCGGCTGGTGCGGGTGCCGGCGGATACCTCGACGTGCTCGACGCCGTCCCGGCTCACCAGCCGATACCCGTGCGGGAGGTGTGCTTCACCGGTGACTTCAACCTCGACTTCCTGAACAACCTCCCGAACGGCGGCAATGTCGCCCAGACCAACAGCCGGGCCCTCGACGCGCTTACCCCCACCCCGCAGGGCGGCGGCTCGGCGACGCCCCCCGCGCTCCCCGGGGTCTTCGGCGTGCCGCCCGCGCTGCCCTACGCCGGCGTCCTGCCACCTCCGCCGGCAGCCGCCCAGATGCCCGCCCAGATCCTTCGCGCGGCGATCACGACGCAGGGAACCATCCAGCGCGCGTACCCGCTGCCGAACCCCGCGCCGGCCAGCCCGCCTCCGGCACCGTACGCGTCCGCCGCCTTCGACAACTTCTTCTACGGCGGCACCCGGCTCACGAGCGCGGCAGTGGCCTACGGCACGGGAGCGGCCGACGCCGGGGAGGTCGTCAACGTCCCGGCGAACATCGTCCAGGGCGCCCCGGGGGCCGCCGGCCAGATCGGCCTGGCGACGGTGGTGGCCCACTACGCGGCCCTGATGAAGAAGAACGCCGCCCTGGCGCCGAACCTCCAAGCCGCGCCGGGAAGGGCGGCCCTGATCGCCGACGACCGGCTCATCGGCGCCCGGCTGCTCAGCGATCACTTCCCGGTGGTCCTGACCTTCACCTGCCCGTAGGCGCGCACCCATGGACATCACGGCCCTGCAGGGCATCATCCAGGTCGCGCTCGCGTCGCAGCCGTTCACCGTCTCCGGCGCGCAGGTGCAGTCGCCGCCGGTCACCTCGGTCCTGACGGGCTTGTTCGGCGCCGACGACCTGGTCCTCACCGACGCCACGCTGCTCCAGCAGACGGACACCGAGGTGGTCGTCGAAGGCACCGCGAGCGCCGTGCTCGGCCTGACGGACCAGCACACGACCGTCACGTTCACCGTCGCCGACGCCGAGGCGCACCTGCACCTGGTGCTCGACCGGCTGCCGGACGGGTGGACGCCCTCGGCGAGCTTCCCCGTGCTCAAGGGGTCGGTCTTCGACGACTTCACCTACACCGGCCCTCTTCCAGAACGTCAAACGGCGCCTGCTGGGAAGAGCCGGGCTTCGACCATGCCGGCGAGTTCGTTGCCGTAGGGACGGGGGTCGAACTCGGCGTCGCGGGCACGGCGTTCTGCGGCCGAATCGATGGCACCGCGGATGATCATCGCCATGGTGTCGATGTCGACGTCCGGCAGGCGCGCGTCGTCGCCCAGCTCGCGGGTGAGCAGGGCGGTCAGGTCGAGGGGCATGAGCTCGTCCGGCCAGCGCTCGGCGCCGGGCGATGATGGCGGCGAGCCGGCGGCCGTCGGGGCTGCGGTGCGATCTGGGACCACCAGTTTGAAGGCCGGTCCGCGCTGCGGTAACTCACCGATCTTTGATGCCTTTCGCGCAGGAGCGACTCACCGGTCTTGCGCGTCTTCCGCGGAAGCGTTCGGAACCACGTAGGGGTGACTTACCGGTCTTTGATGCCTTTCGCGCAGGAGCGACTCACCGGTCTTGCGCGCCTTCCGCGGAAGCGTTCGGAACCACGTAGGGGTGACTTACCGGTCTTTCATGCCTTCGGCAGGAGCGATCGGGACGACGCAGGACAGGGCTCGGCGCAGGATGGCGGCGAAGGGCTCGGTGTTTCCGGGCGCGAGCCAGTGCCGGCCCGCGACGCGGACGGTGCCGGCGACCGCCGCCGCGGTGACCGCCGGGAACAGGTCGCGCTCCGGGTCGGTGCCCGTGCGGGCCGCGATCGCCTCGGCGAGCGGCCCCTCCCCCATGCTGAACGCCTTCAGCGCCTCGCCCTCCAGCTCGGGCGTCGACATGATCATGCGCAGGCCGGCCTTGTCGGGCTCGGGGTCGGTGTAGAGCTCGACCATCGCCGCGATGAGCGCTTGGTCGAGCGGCTCGTCGGCGGGTCTTGAGCGCAGCGCGTCTCCCGCGCGTTTGGACTGGTCGGCCTGGAACGCGCAGATCGCCTCCGCCCTGCTGGAGAAGTAGTTGTTGTAGGTGCGCGATGAGACGCCCGCGGCCGTGGCGATGTCGTGGACCCGGACCACGGCCAGCCCGCTGGGGCCGAGCTCGATGGCCAGGCGCAGCGCGGCATGGCCGATCGCCTCCCTGGTGGCCTGCTTGTTGCGGGCCCGGAGGTCCATGGCGTCGTCATCGTTCATGCGGCGACTCTACTAGAGAAATGCGCGGCGCGCACCATGTGCGTGACACGCAAGTTGTGGGTAGAGTGCGACGAGACGCCTGGCACTCACACGCCGAGAGTGCCAACCACCAGGCGTGTGCCGGGACGGCGAGGTCTGCGGCTTGCTGTCCGCATGCCGTCAGACCGTCCGTCGCGGGCGCCGTCCCGGCACCGCCCTTCACAACGCCCCGTCAAGGCACGCCCATCAAGAGCAGGAGCAGCAATGGCTTCGAAGATGATTTCGTTCAACGAGGAGGCCCGGCGCGGTCTCGAGCGCGGTATGAACCAGCTCGCCGACGCCGTCAAGGTGACCTTGGGCCCCAAGGGCCGCAACGTCGTGCTGGAGAAGAAGTGGGGCGCTCCCACGATCACCAATGACGGCG